>JAATGD010000396.1 GCA_015654965.1 Hyphomicrobiales bacterium | reverse complement strand
ATGCGCCGTTCGGCTGACGCTTTGAAAGCGCCGACTTATGTCGAAGACAAGAATTCGGGCGAACTTCGCCGTCCACATCATATCGATCTGAAGAGCGGTATGTATCGTGGCCGTCAGGTTCTTGAACCGAAGGAATAAACTGCTAGTCTTTTTAGCAGGGTTTTTAAAAACGCCGTTTTCGGGAAGCCGAAAGTGGCGTTTTTTTATATGGTTTTTTGAATTGCTTGAAGAATAAAGAAAAAATATGAGGCAATTATAGCTGCCGGATTGCGAAAACAAAATTTCGCCTTAATTTATTTTCTTTACTAATAATGTATTAGCAATATTTATTTTTAATTATATTGAGGGTGGTGAAATGGATACGATCATCAAGGCGACTCTTTTGGGTTCCGGCATGTCTTTTAATTCCGTGACATCATGCTTTTACATACTGAATAATACTTACTACAATGAGGAAGAAAATATGGGCTTATCGGATACGCCTTGCCTCATTGGAAATGCCAATAGTGTGCAAGTTGTTGCAAGGGGTGGAAGCAAAGGGGAAATCTTGCCATGACTGATGCGATACAAAAGGCCGCGAGTATTTTGCGGCCTTTTGTATTTCGCTATCAACCGGCATCTGCCACGAAACCAGACTGTTCTATGCCGACAATGGCTGCTGCTTCATCATTGTCGGACGTATCTCCAGAAATACCAACAGCGCCAATAATCTCGTCTTCTTTATTCTTGATCAGAACACCACCGGGAACGGGAACGATTTTGCCGCCGGAAACGCCGGACAATCCTTCCAGAAAATGCGGGCGGTCCTTGGCCTGATTATGCAGCCAGCGGGAGCCGATTCCGACCGCCAAGGCACCAAAAGCCTTGCCGGAAGCAATCTCGAAACGCAGAATTGATGTGCCATCCTGACGCTGGAAGGCCTTGAGGTTGCCGCCTGCATCGAAAACGGAAATGGCAAGTGGCTTGAGCTGGAGTTCAGCGGCCTTGGCAAAAGCGCCTGCGATAATGTTATTGGCCTGATCGAGTGTAAGGTGTGACATGGAAATCTCCTGTGTGTGATTGCGATACCTTATCTCCTTGGAGAACCATCCGCCTATCCCAATAGGATTGTTTTGCGGAAAAACAGCTTTTCCATCAGAGAGCGGTATCGGAGCGATGCTTGCCAAACGATGTTTTTTGGTCTTTCTCTGTGGCAAAGCATTTTATGGAGGAAGAAAATGACCGATCCGAAAGCGTTCAATCGATTGTCATTGCCAGTGCCGCGCGCACAGCCGTCGGGGCTTTCAATGGCGCTTTCGCCAATGTTCCCGCGCATGAACTGGGGGCAGCCGTCATCAAGGCCGCGCTTGAACGCGCTGATGTGGCAGCGTCAGAGGTCGATGAAGTCATTCTCGGACAGGTGCTGACGGCAGGCGAGGGGCAGAACCCGGCGCGGCAGGCGGCCATGGCCGCCGGTTGTCCCAAGGAAACCACCGCCCTCGTTATCAATCAGCTTTGCGGGTCGGGTTTGCGTGCTGTAGCGCTCGGTATGCAGCAAATCCTTGCAGGTGACGCGCAGGTGATCGTTGCGGGCGGACAGGAATCCATGTCCATGGCGCCCCACTGTGCGCATTTGCGCTCCGGTGTGAAGATGGGTGATTTCAAGATGATCGACACTATGATCAAGGACGGGCTGACCGATGCCTTTCATGGTTATCATATGGGGATCACGGCAGAAAATATCGCGCGCCAGTGGCAGTTGAGCCGGGCGGATCAGGATATTTTTGCGGTTGCTTCGCAGAACAAGGCGGAAGCCGCGCAAAAGGCCGGGAAATTTGACGACGAAATCGTTCCCTTTACCGTGACAAGCCGCAAGGGTGAGGTGGTCGTATCGTCGGATGAAGGTATCCGCTTGGGCTCCAGCATCGAGACTTTGGCAAAGCTGAAGCCCGCTTTTGACAAGGATGGTACGGTCACGGCAGGCAATGCATCCGGCATTAATGATGGTGCGGCAGCCGTGGTCCTGGTGGAAGGCGAGGAGGCTCTTCGTCGTGGTATCACACCGCTGGGGCGCATCGTTTCATGGGCGACGGCGGGTGTCGATCCTTCCATCATGGGCACGGGTCCGATACCGGCCACGCGCAAGGCGCTGCAAAAAGCAGGCTGGACCGTGGATGATCTTGATCTGGTCGAAGCCAATGAAGCTTTTGCCGCGCAATCCTGTGCCGTGGTGCGCGATCTGGGATTGAAGGCGGATATCGTCAACGTCAATGGCGGCGCGATTGCCATCGGCCATCCGATTGGCGCATCGGGTGCCCGCGTGCTGACGACTTTACTTTATGAAATGAAACGCCGGAATTTGAGGCGTGGCCTTGCCACATTGTGCATCGGTGGCGGCATGGGGATCGCTCTGTGTGTCGAGCGTGATTGATCACTGTTTGACCGTCAAAAGTTAACACCAAATCCCTTTCAAGCTGTCCGTGGCGCGTGATTGCTGACTTTCCTATGGTGCTGCAATCGGCATGAACACAAGATGTTGTGAGAACAAAGAGGGAAAATGGGCGGATCAGCGATTCGTCGCCGATTCGTTCCGGCTTTGGCCTGAAGGTTAACAAAAATGCCGTTCTGACGGGGTTTTGGGCGAGTTAAATGTCATAAATCTTCTTCTTGCCGTCATGTGCGCCGCCACAAGAATTCCATCAGTCCCGGTTTTATGGAAAAGATTAACGGCAAGTCGGTTTTGTTCTGTTTACAGGAGAAAAAACGGCTCGACTGATTCAGCATGTGGTGTGAAAGCTCATCATGGACACTATATATTGCCGTGAACAAAAAGAGAATTATCCAGAGTCAGCGATTCGTCGCTGATTCGTTCCAGACTCGTTCCGTTTGTTAAAATTCGTGATGCTGAGTGGGAATTGAGGCGATAGGACTAAAACTTGACAGCAGCGCTTTCAGCTTGGCGCGTATAATGCTATCGCATGACTTTCGATCCGGGAATTTTATATCTGGCATGAACCATCTCCCTGCCCATGATTTGCCGCTGGTGCTCAGTGGCCGCGATGTGACCGCGGTTCTGGGGCCGACCAATACCGGCAAGACACATCTGGCCATCGAGCGCATGCTCTCGCATTCCAGTGGCATGATCGGCCTGCCGCTGCGCCTTCTGGCGCGCGAGGTTTATGGTCGTGTCGTGGATCGGGTGGGAGCGGCCAATGTATCGCTTGTCACGGGCGAGGAAAAAATCATGCCGCCCGGTGCGCGTTATTCCGTTTGCACGGTCGAGGCCATGCCACGCCGCACGGATGTCGCCTTTGTGGCGATTGACGAAGTGCAGCTTGCTGGTGATCTCGAGCGCGGGCATATTTTTACTGATCGCATCCTGCATCTACGCGGACGTCAGGAGACGCTGCTTCTGGGCGCGGCCACCATGCGCGGCATTCTGGAAAAACTTTTGCGCGGCATCAATGTGGTGACGCGCCCGCGCCTGTCACATCTCGCCTATGCGGGGTCGAAAAAGATCACGCGCCTGCCCAAGCGCTCGGCCATCGTGGCCTTTTCGGCGGACGAGGTTTATGCCATTGCCGAATTGATCCGTCGCCAGCGTGGGGGTGCTGCGGTCGTCATGGGCGCGCTTTCCCCGCGCACTCGCAATGCGCAGGTCGAGCTTTACCAGTCTGGCGATGTCGATTTTCTCGTGGCGACCGATGCCATTGGCATGGGGCTTAATCTCGATGTCGATCATGTCGCCTTTGCGCAGAACCGCAAATTCGATGGTTATCAGCACCGCGATCTGACACCGGCGGAAGTCGGGCAGATTGCCGGACGTGCCGGACGCCATCTGCGCGATGGCACTTTTGGCGTGACGGGGCAGGTGCAGCCTTTCGATGACGAGTTGGTCGAACGGGTGGAAGCGCATCATTTCGATCCGGTCAAAGTGCTGCAATGGCGCACACCACGTTTCGACTTTTCATCGGTTTCGGCTCTGTTGCAGTCGTTGGAAACGGCAGCCCCCGTTGAAGGGCTTGCCAAGGCCTTGCCGGCGGTCGATCAACAGGCGCTTGAAAATTTATCCAAAGACGCCGACATTGTGCGCCTAGCCACAACCCCGGCACGTATCGAGCTGTTATGGGATGCCTGCGCGCTTCCCGATTATCGCAAGATCGCGCCGGCACAGCATGCAGATATCATTGCCAGCATCTATCAGGATCTGGTACGCCGAGGGAGCGTCGATGAAGATTATATGAGCGAACAGGTGCGCCGCGCGGACAGTACAGAGGGGGAAATCGACACTCTGTCGCATCGTGTGGCGCAAATCCGTACCTGGACTTTTGTGTCGCACAGGCCGGGATGGCTTGCCGATCCGACACACTGGCAGGAAAAGACGCGCGAAATAGAGGATAGACTGTCCGACGCGCTGCATGAGAGGTTGACGAAACGCTTTGTAGACCGCAGGACAAGCGTGCTTATGAGGCGCCTGAGAGAGAATGCCATGCTTGAAGCCGAAATCAGCCCGACCGGAGATGTGATCGTTGAAGGTCACAATGTCGGGCAACTGGAAGGATTCCGTTTTACTGCCGACGTTCAGGCCGAGGGGCCGGATGCCAAGGCGGTAAAGGCTGCTGCGCAAAAAGCGCTGGCCGCCGAGTTTGAACGTCGTGCCGAGCGCTTTTCGGCTGCACCCAACGGTGATTTTGCGATTGCCTCGGATGGTGTGCTGCGCTGGGTGGGGGCCGTTGTCGGTTCGCTTGTGGCGAGTGACGAGGTGCTCAAGCCGCGCGTCGTGCTGTTGGCTGACGAGCAGTTGACAGGTCCGGCGCGTGACAAGGTTACCGCTCGTATCGAGCGTTTTCTGGCGCATCATATCGAAACCGTATTGAAGCCTTTGACCGATCTTGCGGCAGCCGATGCTCTGACCGGCATGACGCGCGGCCTTGCATTCCAGATCGTCGAAAATCTTGGCATTCTTCAGCGCCGCGATGTGGCCGAGGAAGTGCGTGGGCTAGATCAGGATTCGCGTGCGGCCTTGCGCCGTCTGGGCGTGCGCTTTGGCGCCTATCACGTTTTCATGCCCTTGCTTTTGAAACCGGCACCCGCAGGTCTTATTACACTGCTGTGGGGCCTGAAGAATGATGGCCGCGAGCAGGCAGGCTACGGCGAAGTGGTCACGGTTCTGGCCGCAGGCCGTACATCCGTGGTGGTCGATCCGGCGTTCAACCCGATTTTCTATCGCTTGGCAGGCTATCGCGTTCTCGGTCGTCGTGCCGTGCGTATCGATATTCTGGAACGCCTTGCCGACCTGATCCGTCCGGCCCTTGCATGGCGTCCGGGTTCCGGTGCGCGTCCCGATGGCGCTTATGATGGCGGGCGTTTCATCGTCACACCTGCGATGATGTCGATTTTGGGCGCAACGCCTGATGACATGGAAGAGGTTCTCAAGAATCTCGGTTATCGCCATGAGCCGATGAGTGCGGCGGATGTCACGGCTAAACTTGCGGAACTCGATGCTTTTGCCGCTGAAGCCTTGGCAAAGGACACCGCCGCCAAGGAAGCCGAAAAACCTGCCGTTCCAGATGCGGAGCCGGTGCCTGCGCCTGTGGTGGCAGAGGTCGAGCAGCCTTCCGAACAGAAGGCGGATGAGCCTGTTGCCGCCGTTTCGGAAGAAAAGCCGGTGACTACTGAGGCATCCGAGACTGTGACTGAGGAGCCAAAACCGGTTCTTCTGTGGCGTCAGGGCCGTTTTGAAGGGCGCAATCGTCAGGACCAGAATCGTGGTCGTGCCAATCGCTCGCGTCAGGGTGGTCAGGGCAAGCCGGAAGATGGTGAGCAGAATACGCGCAATGGTGCCAAGCGTTTTGACAAGCCAAAGCGCCATCAGGATGGTGATACTCCGGCAAAGCGTGACGGCTTTAAGGGCAAGCCACGTGATGGCGGTCGTGATCGTCAGCCAAAGCGTGAGCATTCCGCGCCACAGGGCAAGCGTTTCGAGCAGGAAAGACCAGCCCGGATCGATCCCGATTCGCCTTTTGCCAAGCTGCTTGCGCTCAAGGAGCAGATGAAGAAATAAGATGACCGATGAAACGCGGGCAAGACAGCGGATTGATAAATGGCTGTTTTTTGCGCGTGTGGTCAAATCGAGATCGCTGGCGGCGAAACTCGCCGCTGGCGGCAAGGTCCGGGTCAATCGCGACAAGATCGAGCAGGCCGCGCATCAGGTAAAACTTGGCGATGTGCTCACCATCACACTGGACCGGCGTATTCTTGTCTATAAGATTCTGGACCTTGGTGAGCGGCGCGGTCCGGCACCTGAAGCGCAGCTTCTTTATGAAGACCTGTCCCTGCCACCCAGCCCACAGGCCTCTGTTGAAAAAGGTCTTTTGCCCCAGAGAGATGCCGGGGCAGGCCGTCCAACCAAGAAACAGAGGCGGGATATGGATCGTTTGCGCGATATATGAGGCGGACGTGATGCCGCAGTCTTTGGGGCTCTATGGCGGAAATTGCGCTGTAAGCGCTGAAAAAGAAAGAGTTTTCTAGCAAAAGCCATGTGAACGAAACGGCATTTCCAATGTGGTTTGATCGGGGATATTGCGGCGTTTGTGCTCTTGCCAGCGCGTATTAAAATCGTTACCTCACCCAATGTCATAACAGGCATGGGCTAAGCCCCCACACCCTTTTCGAGCATAGTAACATTATGACGAGATATTCCGTGGTGTCCCACGGAGATATCGGCGCAGAGCTTAGAGTAGATAAGCCGTCTCCAAAGGATGGAGAACGGCAACAGGAGCTGGACGATGACTTATGTCGTGACCGATAATTGCATTCGTTGCAAATATACGGACTGCGTCGAAGTTTGTCCGGTCGATTGTTTCTATGAGGGCGAGAATATGCTCGTCATCAATCCGGACGAATGCATCGATTGCGGTGTGTGTGAGCCGGAATGTCCTGCCGAGGCTATCAGCCCCGATACCGAACCGGGCCTCGACAAATGGCTGGAGCTCAATGCCGAATATGCGGTCAAATGGCCCAATCTCACCGCCAAAAAAGACGAGTTGCCGGAAGCCAAGGAAATGGATGGCGTTCCAGAGAAGCTACAATATTTTTCGCCTGAACCGGGAAGCGGCGATTAAAGCGTGTTTTTGGCTTGCCAAAATGCGATCTGAACGTCTCAAAGGCGACTGGAATCAAGGCTTCAAGACGTCTGGACGACGTATTTTGGCAATTTGTTGATTCTTTCGCGTTAATGTGCTACCTTGCTTTAATAATTTCGGTGGCTGGACGTCAAATCGTGGCGCAAATGCGTTAATCTCAGAAAGGTTGATTTTTTTACCGGGCTAATCGGCGCGGGATGGATGATTGCGGTTTTATGCGCCTTGTCTGAATAGATATCTCTTTCTCAGCTTGGTATTTGTATCCGATAATCCGTTTTCCTCTCGCATCTCCCGGCAGAAGAAATCTGCCGTCAGAAAACGCTTTCAGTTCAATGCCGACAACAGCTTTCGCGCTTTCGATGGAGCGCGGACGAATAACATGTGTCAACCGGCGGGTCGCGCCGGGCACAACAGGGAGTATTGAAGCGTATGTCATCCCAGCAGAAGAAATCCGCAGTTCGCGGTGGTTTCAAGACCGGTGAAGCCATTGTGTATCCGGCTCATGGCGTTGGTCAGATCGTTGCGATCGAAGAGCAGGAAGTGGCTGGCCACAAGCTTGAACTTTTCGTGATCGATTTTGAAAAGGATAAAATGCGTCTTAAAGTGCCGGTAGCCAAGGCAACCAGCATCGGCATGCGCAAATTGTCGGAAACGGATTATGTGGAGCGCGCATTGAAGGTCGTGCAGGGCCGCGCGCGCGTCAAACGCACTATGTGGTCGCGCCGCGCGCAGGAATATGATGCGAAGATCAATTCCGGCGACCTGATTTCGATCTCCGAAGTCGTGCGCGATCTTTTCCGCGCAGACAATCAGCCGGAACAGTCCTATTCCGAACGCCAGCTTTATGAAGCAGCGCTTGACCGCATGGCTCGCGAAATCGCAGCCGTCAACAAATTGTCGGAAACGGAGGCTGTCCGCCTGATCGAAGTCAATCTCGCCAAAGGCCCCAAGCGCGGCAAGGCCGATGCTGAAGTCGATGTCGAGGATGATGAAGTCGAAGCTGCATAAGTTTCATCGTATTTCATCTGGATTATTGCCGGAAAACTGACCTTCTGTTTTCCGCAAGATTGAAAGCCCGGTTTGAGCCGGGCTTTTTCTTTGTCTGTTTTATCGTGACCAGAACAGTCAAGAGGGAACCTGAAAGATGTTCATGCGTTCTGTGAGATACCAGTGCGTAACGGGTTTGTTTTGTGGCCTATGTTGTTTGTGCCCAAAGCGACTCAAAAGGGCGTTCTGAACCGCTTTTGACTGTGTTCACTTGTTCTTCGCGTGACTGGTTTTGCGCCTGATGTGCTGCGGCTTTTGCCCAAAACAGGAGAACCAGATGAACCCGACATCGCTGAGCCATTCTTCCGCCGTTTCTGTTCCCTCTGTTGCTATCGGGCATTATTCTGGCTCGGCTTCTTCTCCACAATCGATGATACGCAGCGCCATGAAAGCGCGGTATCTGGAACGGGAGGAAGAGCGCGCCCTTGCCATGCGCTGGAAAGAAAACAAGGATCAGGATGCTTTAAACCGCATGACGGGGGCGCATATGCGGCTGGTCATTTCCATGGCGGGGCGGTTTCGCAAGTACAAATTGCCGATGAGCGATCTGATGCAGGAAGGCTATGTCGGTCTTCTGGAGGCTGCGGCCCGCTTTGATGCCACACGTGATGTGCGGTTTTCGACCTATGCCTCATGGTGGATCCGCGCCTCCATGCAGGACTATATTTTGCGCAACTGGTCCATTGTGCGCGGTGGCACGAGTTCGGCACAGAAAGCCTTGTTCTTCAATCTGCGGCGATTGCGCACCGCGCTTTCACAAACGGATGAGAATTTGAGCAAGAGCGATATTTATCGGGAAATATCCGGTCAGCTCGGCGTTTCGGAGAGTGATGTTGCGTTGATGGACAGCCGTCTTTCAGGCTCGGACAGTTCGCTTTCCGCATCAATGAACAATGATAAATCCGGTGCGAAACGCATGGATTTTCTGGTTGATGATGCGCCGTTACAGGATGAGATTGCAGAAAATTCCATCGATACGGAACGACGTAATGCGTGGCTTCATACGGCACTCCATTCACTCAATGAGCGGGAGTTGCATATTATTCGCGAACGCCGACTTGAAGATGACGGCATCACGCTTGAGGTTCTGGGGGAAAAGCTCGGAATTTCCAAGGAACGCGTGCGCCAGATCGAAAGCCGTGCACTGGAAAAGCTGAAAATAGCCTTGCTCGATCAGCATGAAAGGGCGGCCTATCAGGCCTGATCACCATTCAGGCGCGACGACCAGTCTTCTACTTTGCGGTTTTCCAGGCGGCGCAAGGCATAGCGTTTCCAGCCATCGGCAAGATGTGGAATTTGCGCCAGAATGGCCAACTGGTCATAATTGAGCATATCGACATAAAGCAGATGCCAGATACGATGCAATGTCCATTCCGGTGAAAGGCGCTCGATAAGGACAATCGGTTGGCCTGCTTGCGCATGACCTTCTT
>JAATGD010000060.1 GCA_015654965.1 Hyphomicrobiales bacterium | reverse complement strand
GGAACGGTTGCCGCTCTTCAGGTCGCGCGGATTAATGGCGATTGTATCGACCTGTGTCGGCCAGGAGGGCTCATATTCGCGCACCAGCCACGCCTGATCGACAGCCCGGGGAGGGCGGATTTCCAGCATGTGTGAATCGATGCCGGCCTGGCGCGCCGTGAGATCAACGGCATCGATCTGGTCAATATAATTGCTGGCAGGCATGGTCGATGCAGCCTGTACGGGCATTGCGCCATGATCGTGATGGTCCTCATGCCCACCGGTGTTTGGCGCAGATGCACCCAGCGACAGGGAAACCGATGGCGTGATCCAGCCCACAGCATTGCGGAACTCATCGATACGCCCGCCTGCCAGTTGCGACCATGTCATGCCTGTTGCGGAGACAAACAGCAAACCGGCGGCAATCCAGATACCGACTTGCGAATGAAGCCGTCGTGTTGCGCGATGAACGTTTTCCTTCTGTGCGGCAGGTCGCGAGATCGCACGTCTCCACCACCACATGAGAAGACCACCCAAAGCTGCTATCCACAGCCAGGATGCTGCAAGTTCGCTATAATAGCGACCGAAATTACCAAGCATCAGATTACGGTGCAGATAGTCGAGCGTGGCGCGTAAAGGCAGGACACCACTTGTGCCGTAAACGGTGAGATCGCCTTTGATGGCAAGCGTTACCGGATCGATAAAGATTGCCCGGCTTTCGGATTCACCAAGTCCCGGTTCGCTGAACATGACCCGGGTGGTCCAGCCGGGACCGATGGATGGACGCACCGCGAAAAATTTAGGTCCGTTGCCGATTGCTTCTCTGGCAGCTTTGACCTGTTGCGAAAGCGGTTGCAGCGTTCCGAGCGAGGTTGTTCTGAGCTGATCGCGATAAAGATAATCTTCGAGCTGTGGCGTCAAAACGTAAAGCGTGCCGGTTATGGCGGCGATCAAAATAAATGGTCCTACAAACAGACCGACATAGAAATGAAGCCGCGTCATGAAAACGCGAAAGCCTGAATCCGATGTGGTAACGGTTTTGTTCTGAATGCGGTTTGTCGAGGGCAAGGCAGTATCCGTCATGGCTGCCGTCCTCGTCCGGTCATGAGGGATGACCTATAAGCTGCATGGCTCTGTGCCGAATTTCTTGCAACGCATGCAAGGCAATAAAGTTTTTGCATTGGGTTCTCCAAAATGATGGTCACAGGCTTGCCGTCTTGCGGCATTCCTTTGGTTGCGCATCAAATGGAGAGGAATGGCGGTCCCCTCAGGCGAGGAATTTCATGGATGTGATCGGGAGGCCCACGAACTGTTAGCGCCAGAAAATAGCGGCCTGTTTGAAGAGCGGGAAAATCGAAGAAAACGCCCGTCTGATTGTTGCACGCAATGTTTGCAGCGCAGGCTACCTGACAAAGCATGGAACAACAGGGCTTTATCAGGTTTTTGAGCGGTGCATTGGTTTCAGCCGCTGTGTCGCCATGAAGCGTACAGATGACCGGGCTTGAATTTGCCGACCACGCGGCCATATGGGCTTGGGCAAAGGCCGATATGGACGTTTGAAAAAGTATCAGCAATGCAACCGCTGCGACCCATAGGGTCGCCTCGCTTCTATTGCCGATGATTTTCTTGGTTAACGTCATTGGGCAGACGTTGCATTGTTTTTACCAAATGTCACTGCGGCAAAGGCATCAGACAGTGTTGCGATTGAAATTTTGGAAGTCACTTAAAGACGACAGACTTTAATCAGGAGTCTGAACGCTAAGCAAAAACAGATTAAAAGGCTGATTTTATGTGTTCCGATAAAATCGGTGTAGGTTGTATTCAACTAATTGAAATTACATTGTAAATCACATTTTATTATCGTATATCAAGCCTATTGAACGCAAGGAATGTTCTTGTTACGTTCAATGTCATCAAAGCGCAAGCAGCGATAGGGGCCGTTGTAGGGACTGGGAAATCGGCATTATGACGGTCTGGCGCAGGAAGGGCGATACTCATGGGCACCGTAAACCGATTGAGCGCGCTGGCTGTCGCTAAGATGAAATCGGGCAAATATTGTGACGGTGCCGGACTGTACCTGCAAAAAAATCAGAGAGCGCTGGAAAGTGGATTTACATTTTCACCCTTCACGGTCAGAAACGGCAAATGGGCCTTGAATCTTATGCAGTCGTTTCATTGAAGGCAGCACGAGAGGACGCGAAAAAATGGCGCGGCCTTGTTCGGCAGAATATCGACCCTATAATCAGCATCGCAATCGAAACCGATCAGGCTGCTTCCAATTCATGGATGGCCGAAAGCTGATCCTGAATTACTGCTAATTCTGTTTTCAGATCAAAACTCGCCTGCATGTTCATCCAAAACTCAGGCGTTGTGCGGAAAAACTTGGCAAGACGAAGTGCCGTATCAGGGGTAACGGCAGTCTGTTCTGTTGCCAGACGCTCGATACGGGTACGGGGCACATTCAAATGCTTGGCGAGTGCACCGGCGCTCATACCGAGCGGGATGAGATATTCTTCCCGAAGGATTTCACCGGGATGGACCGGAGGGAGTATGCTGGTCATGGCTTCTTCCTTTCAATGGTAATCAACGATTTCGACCTGTTCAGCGCCTGCATCTGTCCAAATGAAGCAAATGCGCCATTGGTCGTTGATGCGAATAGAATGCTGCCCTTTGCGGTCACCCTTGAGAGCTTCCAGCCGATTACCGGGAGGCGACCGAAGGTCATCAAGCACAACGGCATTCTCAATCATCGTGAGTTTGCGAATGGCCGGTCTTACCAAATCTGCCGGGAAACCTTTTGGTCCTTACCACCGGCGACGGTTTCCGTAGTGGCATCCTTGTAAGAACGGATCATCGCTTACTCCTGTGTTATGTATCATACCTTGATACAGTGCGAAGTCAACAGATTTGTATCATCAAATGATACAGGCAAGATAATGGGAACTTTCGCAGTTTCAACACCGCTTCACACATTTTCTTTTGAAGAACGGGGTTATCGGTAATCCAGACTTTTCTGCATTGAATGAGAGCCGAAACGCTGTTTGCATATCGCTCGGCGGGGATTTGTCCAGACAAGGAGCAAATCTATGTACCTGAGTGATTACTCGCAAAACGCAGTCAGAGCACAGCAAGCCCGACGCCGTATCCGATACCTTGGAACGACGCCGAATGGTAATCGGCTCTGGACCCCGAAAGAAGATGAGATTTGCCGAGAGTACGGCTTAGATTATTCTGTTTTAATGGAAAAGCTCCCAAACAGAACATATTCATCTCTGCGCAGCCGTTGCCAGAAACTCGGACTACGCCCGAAACGGCAGCTACTGACAGCGGCCGATTTGTCAAAACTCCGGCGCATTGGTCCGACAGCATCGCATGAAGAGCTTCAACGGCAGTTTCCAACGCGAACACTCGCACAAATTCATTATTTGCGGCAGCACTACAGAATTAGCCGCAAACAGCAGGGATTTTCAGTTACAGGCTATCCAATTCTGGATACCATTCGACTGCGGTGCCGTAATCTCAATTATTCCATGGTCGAACTGGATGCGCTGGCGGGGACAAAACGGTATTTCCAAAAAGCGATTTGGCATTCTGGAAGGCTGAGTTATCCAGCCATCTGCAAGGCAATCGCCGCCCTCGACGGTGAAATTTCTGTTCGCTGGAGGGACGAATGAAACCCGACCGCTATTCAATTGCTGCCGAAATCGAACGTCTGATCGATATGCTCGATCAGTATGAAGATGATCCAGACCTTGAACCGGAACCACCAGAGGAGCAGCACGACGCCGAAGCAGATCTGACTTGGGCAAATGATTATGCACCTGACTGGTTTGTTATTGCTGAACGTTCCAGAAGGAAGGCGAAGGGCGTTCAATAAAGCCTCATCTCTTTAACCTTCGACAATTTTGTTTTGATCTGTCCAAGAGCTGGAGGATCCAAGATTGTCGAAGTCGCTTTCCACAGCTTTCACATGGTAAGAATGTCGCCAATTCAATCTGTGCGGATTATTAAGAATAAAACCCGTAAAAGTTTAGTTCACTACCTTTTAGCGAATATAGGGGGTCTCCTTAATTGAGTCACTACATGTAGAAATGGTTCCTATAAGGCGTCTTTCCTACTTTATAGTCAACCTTACCTTTGCTATAAGTTGACCGTGTCGGTTTATAGGAAGCTACCATGAACGCTGGCGATTTCGTGGACGAGAAAAGTGGACGCTTTGTGCCAACAATCCAAGGATAGCAAAGCCTTCGTCCCAGCACCGTTGCCGCCCAAATATGATTTGGCAAAAGTAGCTATACCGTTAGCTGAGGCAGGACTTGAGGCGGACAGTGACGAGTCCACGCAAGAAGTGGTCAATTATCTCCGGGCTTTAAATACGTCATTGCTCAACTTGTCCAAATTGCCGCTTTCGCATCGCGTCATTAAGCAAGCGCATGAAATACTCCTTAGCGGAGCAGGACGCCTAGCCATGTTGCGTGGCGATTGCGCATCGTCTGGATTTCGGACGATGTAGGTAGGTCAGGCATTCCGACTTCAAACCAGAAATCTTCTGATATGCCTGAACAGGACTATTCCCGCGTTGGGAATTTGGGAATTTCCCATAATAAGGTTGGTACGGATTTCATACGGACCTCACGATAGGCATTTTGATCCAGATCAGCATCCTTGATCAACATTAAACGAATTTTGTCTGATGTGACATGGCTTAAATCTAAGCCATCAACTTTCCGCGAGCGGTGGTAACCTTTGCGCATACCCTTTCTCGGAAATATCCGAAAAATGGAGTTTCGCAACCAATACGCGCGCGCGAGACGGTTTGATTTAATATCAAACCTACTTAACCGGGCAACGGTGCAAAAAAGTAGGGGCCAGCATAGGAGCCGAAAAATATTCTTCTCATCTAAGTATATGAAAAATATAGTATTTCTTAAATTATATGGTGCGGGTGGTCGGAATCGAACCGACACTCCTTTCGGAACCGGATTTTGAGTCCGGCGCGTCTACCAGTTCCACCACACCCGCACGTCTCTGCTTACACAGATTGAATATGGTCCAAAGCGGACAACGGGTTGGGATATAACGGCTAAACGAAACGAGGTCAATTGCCTCCGAGCACAGGTTTTAAATCTGTGTGGAGGAAACACCCCAGCCATTGAATATGTCACAGGACACAAGCAAACCGTATGAAATGAATCGCCAAAGGAGACGCATTTCAGCCCATGAAATTTCGTCAGCCGCGCAAAGGCGTGTTATCGACGTATGCTATGCTCAACCACATTCCACAGCACGATGACTGCGATAAGGCCAACCAGAATGAAATCGAGCGTTTTGATATAGTGTAGGTATTCCATAGCGCATCTCCTTCCCTGGGAGGGCGCGATGGTGTTCGTGCATCAGGCGTATCGGATTTTTATCGTTTCGCAGAGCGTCCCATCTCGCTTGTTGCGACTGGAAACGCAGCGCTGCGAACGTCCTTATCCGCCTGTCATGCGCTCTCCCGAGGCAAAGATTAGCACAGTCACAAAAGAATCACAAATTATTGAACTTGCAAGCAATTTATTGATGCAAAAAATGTCTTCGTTTCTAAAATCAATGGCTATTCAATAGGATATGGCATTGACTGTATAAAAAAACGGCGCTGAAAGCGCCGTCTTTATCATTCAAAAGCACCGTGGCAGTGCTTGTATTTCTTGCCCGATCCGCAAGGACAGGTCTCGTTACGGCTGACTTTGCCCCATGTCCGGGGGTCTACCGGATCGCGCTCGGCTGGAGCGACAGTCCGGTTATCCTGCTGGTGTTCGGCCCATGCGCCTTCGTCGAAATCGTTTTCGCCGGTGGTGCCATCGATATGAAGGCCGGTCATAGGCGGCAATTCCGGTTCAGGCGGGGCCTCGCGGACGATTTCCACGCGCATCAGCTGTGAAATGACGACTTCACGCAAGCTGGCGAGCATCGACTGGAACAGCTCAAAGCCTTCAGACTTGTATTCATTGAGCGGATCGCGCTGGGCATAACCACGGAAACCGACCACGGAACGCAGATGGTCGAGATTAACCAGATGTTCGCGCCACAGATTGTCGAGCGACTGCATGATCACCGATTTCTCGACATAGGTCATGATCTGCGGGCCGAAACGCTCAGCCTTGTCGGCTGCAATCTTGTCGGCCGCATCCTTGATACGCGCCTCGAATTCCTCTTCAGCGATACCTTCTTCCTTGGCCCACTCCTCAACCGGGAGGTCGAGATTGAGTTTTTCAAGCAGATCCTGCTTCAGACCGGCAATATTCCATTTTTCCGCATAGGCATCCTTGGGAATATGTAACGTCACCATGTCCTCGATGACTTCATGGCGCATCTCGGTCACGGTTTCGGTGAGGTTTTCTTCATCCATGATTTCAAGGCGCTGCTCAAAAATCACCTTGCGCTGATCATTCATGACATCGTCATATTTGAGCAGGTTCTTGCGGATTTCAAAGTTGCGGGCTTCGACCTTGGTCTGCGCCTTTTCAAGCGCCTTGTTGATCCATGGATGGACGATGGCCTCGTCTTCCTTGAGTCCCAGCTTTTGCAGCATGCCATCCATGCGGTTGGAACCGAAGATGCGCATCAGGTCATCCTGAAGCGACAGGAAGAATTTGGAGCGGCCCGGATCGCCCTGACGGCCCGAACGGCCACGCAGCTGGTTGTCGATGCGGCGGCTTTCATGGCGTTCGGTGGCAAGAACATAGAGGCCACCGGCAGCCAGCGCCTTTTCCTTCAGACGTGCAATATCGGCCTTGATGGCTGCAATCTTGGTATCGCGCTCGGGACCTTCCGGTACGTCCGTTAGTTCCTGACGCAGGCGCATTTCCAGATTGCCGCCAAGCTGGATGTCGGTGCCGCGACCGGCCATGTTGGTGGCGATCGTCACCGCACCCGGCACACCGGCCTGTGCGATAATAAAAGCTTCCTGCTCGTGATAACGGGCATTGAGGACCTGAAAATCCTTCACCCCTTCCTTGCGCAGGCGCTCGGCCAGAAGCTCGGATTTTTCGATCGAGGTGGTGCCGACGAGAACCGGCTGGCCCTTTTCGTGCGAGGCACGGATATCCTTGACGATGGCGCGGTATTTTTCCTCGACGGTGCGATAGACTTCATCGTCTTCATCGATGCGCTGGACGGGCAGGTTGGTGGGAATTTCCAGAACGTCGAGAGCGTAAATATTGCCGAATTCTTCTGCTTCGGTCGCCGCCGTACCGGTCATGCCGGAAAGCTTGGTATACATGCGGAAATAATTCTGGAAGGTGATCGAAGCCAGCGTCTGGTTTTCCGGCTGGATCGTCACATGTTCCTTGGCTTCGAGCGCCTGATGCAGGCCTTCCGAATAGCGTCGACCCGGCATCATGCGGCCGGTGAATTCGTCGATGATGACGATCTCATCGTTGCGAACGATGTAATCCTTGTCGAGCTGAAACAGCTTGTGGGCGCGCAGCGCATTGTTGAGGTGGTGCACGACCGAGACGTTCTCGATGTCGTAGAGGCTTTCGCCTTTGAGATGGCCTGCGGCTTCGAGAAGCTGCTCGACCTTTTCGGTGCCGACTTCGGTGAAGATCGCGGTCTTCTGCTTCTCGTCGATCTCGTAATCTTCCGGCTCAAGGGCGGGAATGAATGTGTCGATGAGGTTGTAGAAATCAGAACGGTCTTCCAGGGGGCCTGAAATGATCAGCGGCGTGCGCGCTTCATCGATGAGGATCGAATCCACTTCGTCGACGATGGCGTAGTTATGCCCGCGCTGCACCATTTGCGCGCGTTCATATTTCATGTTGTCGCGCAGGTAATCGAAGCCCAGTTCGTTATTGGTCGCATAGGTGATGTCGCAGGCATAAGCCGCCTTGCGCTCGTCATCATCGAGACCATGCTTGATGACGCCGACGGTGAGGCCAAGGAAGTTATAGAGAACGCCCATGGTTTCGGCATCGCGGGTGGCGAGATAGTCGTTGACCGTGACGACATGAACGCCCTTGCCTTCCAGCGCATTGAGGTAAACGGGCAGGGTCGCCATCAGCGTCTTGCCTTCACCTGTGCGCATTTCGGCAATGCCGCGCTCATGCAGCACCATGCCGCCGATCAGCTGCACATCGAAGGGACGCATGCCAAGCACACGCTTTGCCGCTTCGCGCGCTGTCGCAAAAGCCTCAGGCAACAGGGAATCAACGCTTCTACCTTCAGCGATCGCCGCGCGGAATTCCGCGGTCTTGGCCTGAAGCTGTTCATCGCTGAGCGTTTCGTAATTCTTCTCAAGCGCAGTGATCTGGATCGCCCGCTGATGCAGGGTTTTGACGCGGCGGTCATTGGATGAACCGAATATCTTGCGGGCGAGGCCGCCAAAGCTGACCATCTCTGGTCCTTTCCTGTCCGTTCAGCCGGAAGCGCTTCCGGCAATATCGAATGCTTTATTCACGCCTATTCAAACAAATGCAAGAAAAGCACGCAGCGAAAGCGGCCCTTTCAGGCGCTGTTACGGGACAATTCCTATCCGCCTTCTACAGAAAGCATCTTAAATATCAAAAAATATCGACGTTTCCGTTGTCTGCTTCTGTCGCATTCCCCTCTGCAAAACCTGCCTTGAGGCGGGCTTTTGCGGGGAAATGTTCTGGACGCAAGGCCGAAGGACAGATAAGTGGGGCTTGGAGCGATGTCAACGTTGCTTGCAAACCCGCATAAGACTGTCTTTTCTGTCAGTCAGGTCCAATATGGTGATGGCCCGGCCAAATTCTGCCGCATTCATCGTGCGGGTAAACGGCCTCGAAGGAGTGAATCTTATATGAAATCCATCCTCAAAGTCTCTTCCCGCAAGGCTGTTGCCATTCTTGCAGCGTCTGTTGCCCTTGCCAGCTTTTCTGGCGCGGCCGCCTTTGCGCAAGATGCAGCCAAGCCGGCAGGAGCCGCGCAGACAACTGCCGCACCGGCTGAAAAAGAAGATCCGGCAAAGGTTCTGGCCACAGTCAACGGCAAGGATATCACCGTTGGTGAAGTCGATCAGGCCGCAGGCGATCTCGATCCGCAATTCGCCCGCCTGCCGGTGGAGCAGCGCCGTCTGGCAGCCTTGGCTGCGTTGATCGATATCAAGGCCCTGGCTGAGGAAGCCAGGAAGGAAAAGCTCGACCAGACCGCGGAATTCAAGGATCGCATGGAATTTTTGCGCGAGCGCGCCTTGCACAATGAATATTTCAAGGACGCCATCGTCGACAAGATCAGCGATGATGAAGTTCGTGCCCGCTATGACAAGGAAATTGCCGCCATTCCGCCGCAGGTAGAAGTGCGCGCGCGTCACATTCTTCTTAAGACCAAGGAAGAAGCCGACGCCATCATCAAGAAGCTTGAGGGCGGCGCCAAGTTCGAGGATTTGGCCAAGGAAAGCTCGACCGATGGCTCTGCCGCCAATGGTGGCGATCTTGGCTATTTCTCCGAAGGCCAGATGGTTCCCGAATTCGAGAAGGCGGCTTTTGCCTTGAAGCCCGGCGAATACACCAAGGAGCCGGTCCAGACGCAGTTCGGGTTCCATATCATCCAGCTTGAAGACCGCCGCACCAAGCAGCCGCCTTCATTCGAGGAAGTCAAGGATCAGATCCGTTCCATTGTTCTGCGCGAGCGCTATGTCGAAGCAGTCAAGAAGCTGCGTGACGGCATGAAGATCGATTATAAGGATCCGGCCATCGACAAGGCCATGAAGGAAGCCGCTGCCGCTCAGGAAGAAGCCACCAAGGGCGAGACGCCTGACGCCGCCGCACCCCAGCAGTAAAATTCACGCACACCATCAAACGCCCCGGAAAACCGGGGCGTTTTTGATTTCAGCGCCATTTTCGCTTGATTTTACGATGTAAATCTTTCCAATGCGGCAAGATCAAGCTTTCTGTTTTCGTCCGTTCTCCCCCGTTGGCTCCCTTTGAGGCTTTCATGTCCGCGCCCGTCTCTCCGCTCGCTCCCAAACATTACCCTGCCATGCCCGTCATTCACGGTGTCCGCATCGCGACCGCTGAAGCGGGTATCAAATATAAGGGGCGAACTGATGTGATGCTGATGGTGTTCGACAGGCCTGCGGAAGTGGCAGGCGTGTTCACCCGTTCGCTTTGTCCCTCGGCACCCGTTGATCTCTGCCGTGAGCATCTCGCCCATGGCAAGGCCCGCGCCGTCGTCGTCAATTCCGGCAATGCCAATGCTTTTACCGGCCAGAAGGGGCGGCAAGCCACGCAGGCGACCGCTGATGCGGCCGCGCAGGCAATCGGTTGCAAGACGACCGATGTGTTTCTGGCGTCAACGGGCGTGATCGGCGAGCCGCTCGATGTCTCCAAATTTTCGCATCTTTTGGGTGGTATGGCGCAAAAGGCGAGCGATGATTTCTGGCTCGATGCGGCCCAAGCCATCATGACCACCGATACCTATCCGAAAGTGGCGACGCAGACCGTGCTCATCGGACAGGTGCCGGTGACGATCAACGGGATTGCGAAAGGTGCTGGCATGATCGCACCCGACATGGCGACCATGCTGTCATTTGTCGTCACCGATGCGGCCATCCGCTCGGATGTGTTGCAGGCGCTGCTTTCAAAGGCGGTCGGTTCGACCTTCAATGCGGTGACGGTCGACAGCGACACGTCAACGTCTGACACACTGATGCTGTTTGCAACGGGAAGCGCTGCCGAGCGTGGTGCACCGCAGATCACCGATATTGCCGACAAAAGGTTGAACCAGTTCAAGAAGGCGCTGGGGCGTCTGTTGAAAGATCTGGCGCTTCAGGTCGTGCGGGACGGCGAAGGCGCGCGCAAGATGGTCGAAGTGGAAGTGACGGGCGCAAAATCCGCAAGTTCCGCCAAGAAAATCGCGCTTTCCATTGCCAACTCGCCGCTGGTCAAAACCGCTGTCGCCGGTGAAGACGCCAATTGGGGTCGTGTGGTCATGGCGGTCGGCAAGGCGGGAGAACCCGCGGACCGCGATCTTCTCGATATCTGGTTCGGCGATATAAGGGTGGCGCATCAGGGCGAACGCGATCCGTCCTATTCGGAAACGGCAACGTCGGACTATATGAAGGGCGAGGATATCCGCATCCGTGTCGATCTGGGGATCGGTCGCGGCAAGGCCACCGTCTGGACCTGCGATCTGACCAAGGAATATGTCGCCATCAATGGCGATTATCGTAGCTGATCATGCAAGAGAGAACCGTCATGCCCAGTCTTGCCATTGTTCGCCAGTTGGAAGCCGTGGGCTTTCGCGCATGGCCCGCCACAAGCGTTCATTATGACGGCACATGGTCTATACGCATGACGGCTGCCCACGCGTCCAAGCGGCTCAACTCCATCAATCCGCTCGATCCGGGCGACACGGGGGATATTGCAGCCCGCGTGGAGATGGCGGTCAAACGTTTTCGCGACTATGGCCGCGTGCCCTGCTTCCGGCTTTCGCCACTGGCGCCGGTTGAACTTGAGGATTATCTGGAAGAACAGGGCTGGAAGCGGTTTGACGAAACCATCGTCATGACCGCCGATCTGCAAGATATGGACCTGTCCGCCGAGCGCGACCAGATTCCGCTCAAGGATATTGGTCGTTTTGTCGATGCCTCGCTTGTCATCCATGAACGGCCCGAAGACTTGCGTCCGGGCTTTTCGGAACTCTTGGAGGGTATCCGTCCCAACAAGGGCATGTTCGTGCTGGAAGAGGGCGGACGCGCCGTCTCCAATGTGCTCTGTGTTCAGGATGGTGCCATGGCGGGACTGTTCGATGTCGGCACGTTACCGGATGCGCGCCGCGCAGGTCATGGGCGCACGATCATCGGCTCGACGCTCAAATGGGCGAAAAAACTGGGTGCGCGCACCGCATGGTTGCAAATCGGTGCTGATAATGTGGCCGGTCTTGCGCTTTATGAGCGATTCGGTTTTCAAGAGGCCTATCGTTATGCCTATCGGGAGAACAATGCCGCATGAGTAATGGCAAACAGCGCCCCATTCTTCTTGTCAGTGCCTGCGCGCTTGTCGATGCCGATGGCCGTGTCTTGCTGGCCCAGCGCCCTCAGGGAAAACAGCTTGCAGGCCTATGGGAGTTTCCCGGTGGCAAGGTGGAAGCAGGCGAATCGCCCGAGGAAACGCTTATCCGCGAATTGAAGGAAGAAATCGGCATTACGACAAAGGTCGATTGTCTGGCACCGCTGACCTTTGCCAGTTACAGCTATGACGATTTTCATCTGTTGATGCCGCTTTATATCTGCCGCCG
>JAATGD010000415.1 GCA_015654965.1 Hyphomicrobiales bacterium | reverse complement strand
GGGGAAGGATGACATTGGTGAGTACCTGCCAGCTTGACGCACCTGCGTCACGCGCGGCTTCCACCAGTGATTTGTCAATACGCATCAATGTGTTGAAGATCGGTGTTACCATGAACAGCGTGTAGAGATGCACCATGGCCAGCACCACGGCGAAATCCGAATAGAGCAGCCATTCGACCGGTTCGGACACCACGCCCATGCCCATCAGCGTCGAATTGACGAGGCCGTTTCGGCCCAGCACCGGGATCCACGAGATCATGCGGATGATGTTGGAGGTAAGGAATGGCACGGTGCAGACAAGGAACAATACCATTTGCATTGCTGTGGTGCGGATATGAAATGCGAGGAAATAGGCGACCCAGAAGCCGACGAAAAGTGTGATCACCCAGACGAGGAAAGCGAATTTCAATGTATTGAGATAGGTCTTCCACGTCACCCACGAGCCGAGCGTTTCTGCATAGTTGAAGGTGACGAAATCCGGGTACATCTGGGCAAAGTCATAGTCCCAGAAGCTGACCACGGCGATCATCAGAATCGGGACGAGCAGAAAGCAGCCGAGGATCAGCGCCAGCGGCGCAGCTTGAATAGAGGAGATCAGGGCGAATGAAAGACGCAGCTGTTTCAGCCTGGCGCCTGCTACGGTCACGCCCGATAATGGTGTCGTCGTCGCCATTCTGTGCTTTCTCCGATGGGGCTTTGCTCTCCCCGCCAATGGCGGGGAGAAGGGAGCGGAAGGAATGGATCAGGCAGCAATAAACTCGTTCCAGCGGCGCACCATGTAACGGTCCTCGTCCATGACCGAATTCCAGCAGGCAACGTGCCCCATGCGCTCCTCGAACGAACCGCCGTCGCGCACTGCCCCTGCCTTTTCCATCACCTTGCCGTCCGGTGCGACAATGTCGTTCTGGGCGGGCTTGCCCTCGATCCAGTAACCCCATTCGTCATCGGTCATATGCTGCTTGGCGGTTTCCATGGCTGCGGAATAATAGCCCTGACGGTTGAGATAGGCGCCAACCCAGCCGGACGTATACCAGTTGATATATTCATAAGCCGCATCGAGTTTCGCACCCGAAAGATGCGCGGCAAGGCCAAGGCCGCCGCCCCATGAGCGATAGCCTTCCTTGAGCGGCTGGTATTTGCACGCAATGCCCTTGGAGCGAACGGCAGCTACAGCGGGCGACCACATGGACTGGATCACCACTTCACCCGAAGCCATCAGGTTGACGCTTTCATCAAAAGACTTCCAGAAGGCGCGAAACTGGCCGTCCTGCTTGGCCTTGATGAGGAAATCGATGGTCTTGTCGATCTCCTCGCGGGTCATGTTGCCCTTGTCGGCATATTTTATGTTGCCCATGGCTTCCATGATCATCGCAGCATCCATGATGCCAATGGAGGGAATGTTGAGGATCGATGTCTTGCCCTTGAATTTCGGGTCCATGATGTCAGCCCAACTCGTGATGTCGCGGCCGACCAGATCGGGGCGGATGCCGAGCGTATCGGCATTATAGATGGTCGGGACCATGGTGAACCATTGCGTCTCGCCCTTGGCAAAAGTCTTGTCACCGGGTTTTTCCACATAGCCGACCGTGTGCGGGGCGGTTCCCTGTGCGATCACGCTGTCAGGCGTCAGCTTGCCGGTTTTGAACAAGGGTACGATCTTGTCGTAATATTTGAGCTTTGTCGTATCCATCGGTTGGATGACGCTGGCAGGGAAGACTTTTTTCAAGATCCAGTATTCGATATCGGCGATATCGTAGGAATTGGGCTGCGTGACAGCGCGCTGGGCGGCGGCGTCGGAGTCGGTCGCCGTCATTTCAAGCGTGATGCCAAGGTCCTGTTTGCATTTTTCGGCGATGGCATTGATGTTGGAAACGCCGGTGCCGAATTGGCGCAGCGTGATCGGGTTCTGCGCCCAGATTGTGGGAAAGCCGGTGATCGCGCCGGAACCGGCGGCAAGACCCGCCGCCGCCGAAGCCGTTTTCAGGAATGTTCTGCGAGAAACGCCTTTCGCGGATTTGTTCATGTCGGTCATTGCCTGTTCTCCTCTGGTTGTTTTTTTAAGTGGCGTCAACTATCGATACGTCCGAGGACGATGGCGTCCTCAAGGTCCCAGCAAAGCGGTATCGCCTCCCCCACACGGACCGGATTGGCGAAGAAGGCGGTGTCGCTTAAAATGACTGTAAAATCCTCGATACCGGCACCATTAACGCTCAGTTTCACTGAAGCGCCGCGATATTCGACATTGGATACCGACCCGGTGAAGCCAAGGCCTTTTTTCGACGCTTTGCCGATGCGGACATGGTCGGTGCGGATGGCGATATCGGCACTGTCGTCAATGATCGTGCCGTCGGCAATCATCGCCATGAAATCGCCGCCCATAGGCACGCTGAGCGTCATTTTCCCAGCATTATGGCTGGAAACACGGCCCGATATGACGTTGTGATCGCCCATGAAGCGGGCGACAAAAGCGGTCGCCGGTCGCTCGAAAACCGTGCGCGGTTCCGCTGCCTGCTCGATGCGGCCGTCATTCATCACGACGATAAGATCGGCCAATGCCATGGCCTCTTCCTGACTATGCGTGACATGGACGAAGCTGATGTCAAGCGAAGTTTGCAGTTTTTTCAGCTCCGCGCGCATGCGGATTTTCAGGAACGGATCGAGTGCCGAAAGCGGCTCGTCGAGCAACAGGGCTTCCGGGTCGGTAATGAGTGCGCGCGCCAGCGCCACACGCTGCTGCTGCCCGCCGGAAAGCTGTGCCGGACGGCGACTGGCATAGGCATCGAGTTGCATGAGTTTCAACATATCGAGCGCCTTATCGCGCCGCGCCTCTTTCGCCATGCCCTTCATCTTGAGGCTGAAGGCGACATTGTCGACCAGGTCGAGATGGGGGAACAGCGCATAGGACTGGAACATCATCGCCGTACCGCGTCGCGCGGGCGGAAGATCGGTTATGACCGCATTGCCAAGACGGATATCACCCGACGAAACGCTCTCGTGGCCTGCGATCATGCGCAATGTCGATGTTTTACCGCATCCTGAAGGGCCAAGCAGGCAGCAATAGGTGCCGGCTGGTATCTTGAGGCTGATGGAATGAACGGCAGTCGTCGTGCCATATATCTTGGTGACAGAAGCGATGTCGATTTCAGCGGCTTTGCTCATGCACGGTTCCCCTTGTCTCACCATAGCCAAGCATCAACCGTGCCAGTTTACCTAAGTATTTGGGAGTACTCATTTTTGTGCGTCCCGGTCATGCTGCCATTCCGGTTTGCGCAAAAATCATGCGATTGTTTTAGATCTTATGGCCAAATTGTATGCAATCTTTAACCTCTATCGAAAACAAACTGTCTGGCATTTTCCCACCGGTCGCGATAATAAAGGGGCCGCACCGGATCATGACATGAATATCAGCGAAAAGATCACTTTCACCGAAGCATCTTCCGAGGACCGTTCGCTTGCCATTCGCGAGGCGTTGCGCAACGCGATCATCGACCGGCGGCTTGCGCCCGGCACCAAGCTTTCGGAAAACGAGGTGGGAACGCTTTTCGAGGTCAGCCGTACCGTGGCCCGTTCGGCGCTGCAAATGCTGGTTTTTGAAGGGTTAGTGAAAACCGAACGCAACCGCGGCGCTTTCGTCTCCCATCCCTCGCCCGTGAAGCCCTTGCCGCCCTGCTCGGCAGGCACCGCGGGGTCAGCGCCTGCATCGGCGTTGGGGAACACGGGGTACGCGTTCTTGTCCGCCGAGGCCTGCGCGCCCCCTCCGCCCGCACTCGTGGACGCCGCAGGCGCCTGGGGACCAGCCATCGCCGGATCGATCGGC
>JAATGD010000398.1 GCA_015654965.1 Hyphomicrobiales bacterium | reverse complement strand
TGGGCCAATCTGACCCATAGCGGCCTGTCAGCAACCGTACGTGACGGGATCGACCCGCTTTGCAGCGTGGAATTCCTCAACAAGTTGGCGCGGATGTTCCTTGCGGGAGCACTGCCCACGCATCCTGACGCTTCGCCGGTTTTTGCGGATGTACATGACCTGGCTCCAACCCTGATCCAGATCGGCGAAAACGAGGTCATGCTCAGCGATGCGATCCGTCTCGCTTCCAATCTGGGTGAGGCACGGGTGCGCACATCGCTTGAGGTCTGGCCGGTATTCTGCCTGAAGCGGATCAGGCGCTTCGCAATGCCGTACGGTTCCTTGACGATGCCTTGCTGTTGCAGCGGGTCGCGAGGATTAAGTAATGAAGAGCTGCGGCCTGATCGTATGAACAAGATTTGTGATCAGGCCTCACTCACCTGTCTCAGTGTCGCTTTGCCTGATATCGGCAATCTGTTTTACCAGATGAAAAATGGCGCTATTGATATTCGGTTGAATGACGTAGCTTTCACAGCGACCTGCTTGTTCTGATTGTTAAAGTCTGTGTCTTCTTTATAAGATGACTTGAATAATCAAGTATTATTGTTGTAAAACTGGCGAAATCTGAATTGGATGATCGCCCGTGTCGGACATAGCAACGCTCTACGAAACTGAATATGACCGGCTTCGCTCGTTTGTGCGGCGTATGGTTCGTAATCCTGACACGGCTGAAGACCTCATTCAGCAAGTGTTCGCGAATATTATCAGCTCCAACGGTCAACCCAAACCGCATAATGCAGCCTATGTCACGCAGGCCGTGCGAAATCTGGCTCTCAATCATCTGCGCGACACAGGCAGGCGGGCGCAAGTCGAGATAGCTGGTGTCGAAATGGAGGGGATTGCGGATGCAAAACCCTCACCGGAAATGGTGGTCCTCTATCGCAGCGAACTGCTCATGCTTCTTGAGGCTATCGCCCAACTGCCAGAGCGCCGTCAGCAGGCTTTCATTCTCAACAGGATCGAAGGCCTTTCTTACGATGAAATCGCCGAGCGCATGAAAATTTCTCGCAATACCGTGATCAGTCAGGTTGTGGCTGCCATGGCCGAACTCGACCGCCGCCTGTTTGCAGAATGACGCCTCGCCTTTCATTGGTTCCTTTTCTCATTTGTCTTATAGAAGACAAGGCATATTAAAAAGGGAGTCTGCCAGACTGGCGGATTCGATATAAGCCGGGGACAAGACGGGCCTTATGCAAGACGACGAAACCGATCCTATCTATATGCAAGCGCTGGAATGGTTCGTTCGGATGAAAGACGAACGTGTCAGCGAAGAGGATCGGCTTGCCTTTAAATCATGGCTGGCAATAGATTCAAGCCATGCCGTCGCTTATGATCGCGCGCGCACCTTGTGGAGCCGTTTCGATATAGTGAAGCCGGAATATGAGCGGCTGCAGACATTGAGGCGCATCGGTCGGCGCGGTTTCATGATAGGCGGTCTGGTTGCACTCGTTGCGGGGTCAACCACCTATATCATCAGCCGGCCGGGGCTGTTTGCCGATTATAAGACGGATATCGCCGAGCGGCGTTCGCTCAATTTGCCCGATGGCAGTACTGTTGAGCTTGGCGGCTATTCCGCCCTGTCGGTCCGGTTCACCGAGGGCGAGCGGCGGCTTATCCTGCACCGGGGACAAGCGTTTTTTCAGGTGGCAGCGGACAAAAACCGGCCTTTTATCGTTCAGGCGGCGATGGGGGATATCCGGGCGCTCGGAACGGCGTTCGATATCAACATCATGCCCGATCTTGTCACCGTATCGGTTGTCGAGCATTCCGTGGAGGTCAAGACATCCGGCACAGGCTCTGTTGTTGTTCAATCGGGTTGGCAAGTCAGCTATGATGACAAAGGCATCCTGCCGGCTAGACAGATTGATATGTCTCTCGTGCAGGCATGGCGCCAGGACCGCATTATCTTTGAGGATGTTCCTCTTCGAAGGGTTCTTGATGAGTTGGAGCGTTATCGCCACGGCAGGATCATTCTCATGGACAGTTCCATTGGCGACATTCCCGTAACCGCGATTTTCGATACCAGACATCCTGAAAATGCCCTGCGCATTATCGCGGAAACCCTGCCGATCAGGATTTTGAACATGGATGGTTATATCGCTGTCATCTATCGTCTATGAGTTTTTGCAATTTTTTTAAAGAAAACGGTCCCTCCCGATCATTAGCTGGGCCTTCTCAGGTGTCTAACATTATGAGGGCGCGTCACACATGCCCCTCGTCAGGCTAAATGAATTAAGACACGGGGACAGGCAATGCAGGCCGAACGAGTATCGGGGCACAACGACAGTCATGATCATGCAAGCATGGGGAGCGAACGAAAGTGGCAGATCACTTTGGTTGCATCCTTGATGATGTCGACGGCTCTTGTCGTCGTTTTGGCCTCTTCTTCAAGTCCTGCCTATGCGCAATCGACACAGGCAACGCCCCGCCCGGCACAAATTTCCTTCAATATTCCTGCGCAGTCACTGTCAAAGGCGCTTGTGGTCTATTCGCGGGCGAGTGGCGCTCAACTGTTCTTTGACGCCAGTCTTGTGCGGGGCAAGAATGCTCCCGGCGTGCGCGGCTCTTTAACACGCGATGAGGCGATCGCTCGACTGCTCGCCGGTTCTGGTCTCTCATACCGTGTCAGCGGCAATGCTGTAACGATCACCGGACCGAACACATCTATTGGCAATGGTGATGCTGGCGCGGATAACGCAACGCAGCTCAATCCCATCGTCATTGATGGCGGTAATAACGGTAGCCTGCCGCCCGTTTACGCTGGCGGCCAGATTGCAACGGGCGGTGCGCTCGGTGTTCTTGGCAATCGCGATGTGATGCGCACACCGTTTACGGTCACCAATTATACGTCGAAACTGATTGAGAACCAGAATGCGCAATCGGTTGCCGATGTGGTGAAAAACGATCCGGCCATCAGGAATGTGGAACCGACCAATGTCGGCAATGGCAATTATTTCATCATACGCGGCGTTCAGGTCGGCAATGGCGCGCTTGCCTATAATGGATTGTTTGGAATAGCGCCGAACAGCCAGACAACGCTTGCCGGTATCGAGCGCGTCGAAATTCTTAAAGGACCGGGGGCTTTTCTCGGGGGACTTTCGCCAAGCGGTGTCGGCGGGGTGATCAATCTTGTACCCAAGCGTGCCGAAGACACACCTCTGACGCAACTGACCACCACCTATTCCACCGACACCCAGTTCGGCGGGCATCTCGATATTGGACGTCGTTTCGGTGCTGACAAGGAATGGGGCGCGCGCGCCAATATCCTTTACCGTGACGGCGACACGCCGATTTCGGAGCAGTCACAAAAGCTGGTCAATGGAACCCTTGCGCTTGACTATAAGGGCGAGCGGTTTCGCTTTGCCGTCGATCTGGGGCAACAGGTGCTCGATACCGATCGCATGAATAATACGGTCATTGCTGCGACCGGGGTTGCACTTGCAGGGCCGCCAAAGCCTGAAAAAGCCTGGGTATCGCCTTGGAATTACAGTGAATTCACCGATAGATATGGTGCTGTTTCGGCGGATTTCGACGTTTCCGAACATCTCAACATATATGCCAAGGGCGGTTTGAGTAAGATGGATTGGGATCAGGCGGTCGAGGCCGGTACCAACCTCATGCCCAATGGCGATTTTACCGCAACCGGCCGCCGTTATCTCATCGAAATCGAACGGCGTTCCGGTGAAGCCGGTCTGCGCGCCAATTTCGACACCGGGGCAATCTCGCATGATGTGACGCTTTCGCTCAACGGTTATCGCGCTGACCGGAGTTCCGCGAATACGGCTGTTCTGTCGGTGACGAAATCAAACATCTATAATCCGGTCTTTGCACCCGAACCGACCATCATCGACACACCCATCGGTCTGCAAAGCAAGACGACGTTTAAGAGTTTTGCGGTTTCCGACACGCTTTCCGCACTCGATGAACGGCTCGAATTGACGCTGGGTCTGCGCAAGCAATATGTCGAGGTCGAGAATTTCAACGTCGTGACCGGAGCTCAGACGGGTTCTTATGAGAGCGATGCCGTCACCCCGGTGATCGGCATTGCCGTGAGGCCTTGGGAAAATACCACGCTTTATGCAAGTTATATCGAAGGCCTCAGCGCGGGCCAGACCGTGCCCGACACCTATGCCAATGGCGGCGAGGCCCTATCGCCCTATGTGACGGAGCAATATGAGGCAGGTGTGAAGGTCGATTGGGGTAATATCCTGACGACATTGAGCATTTTCCAGACCACGCAGGCATCCGGTATTGCCAATAGTGCCAACAACACGTTTACAGCCGACGGTGAAACCGTTTATCGCGGTATCGAATTGAATGTTGCCGGTGAGATCACACCGTCTCTGCGCGTTCTGGGCGGGCTTGTGCTTCTTGACACGGAAACAACCAAGACAGCTAACGGCCTTTATGATGGCAAAAAAGCAGCCGGTGCACCCGATTACACCGTCACGCTCGGAGCGGAATGGGACACGAGTTTCCTTTCAAACCTGACCCTTTCGGCGCGTCTGACCTCGACGGGTTCGTCCTATGTCGATGCTGCCAATACGCAAAAAATGTCAGGCTGGAATACGCTCGACTTTGGCGCGCGCTATACGTGGGAACGGGAAAATGCCGAGCCGATTATCTTCCAGGCCAATCTCACAAACGCGTTCAACGAAGCCTATTGGAGCACGTTCCCCGGCTATAATCTGCTGTACGCAAGCGCGCCGCGTGCCTTGACCGTTTCGACAACTTTCAAGTTCTGATCGCGCAGAAACTGTGATGTCTCATGTTTCGCGCCGCGTGTTTCTGGCTGGTGGAGGAGCAATCGCTTTGTATGCGATGCCGTCACATGCTGCAAACACGCAGCGAGTGGTCGAGACATCTTTGGGACGCGTCATTCTTCCTGCACGCCCGCAACGTGTTCTGGCAATCGATTCCCGTATCAGCCTTGAAATGGCACTGGCGCTGGAACTGCCGGTCATCGGCTATAGCCACAGTCCGGCCCGGCCATGGGTTCCCGTACCCGATACCGTGCCGATGTTGACGGCTCCGCCGGATGTCGAGCAGATTCTTACGCTGGCACCGGATCTGATCCTGTGTCCGGACTCATCGCCCAATTCCGATTGGTGGCCGTTGACGAAACTGGTGTCCATCGCCCCTGTGCTGCCTTCCAGCCATCACAATAGCTGGCAGATCAATCTGCATCGTCTCGGTGAATGGCTCGACAAGGGATCACTCGTTCAGTGCCGTCTTGGAGAGCATAAAGGATTGATTGCGGATATCCGCAAGCATCATGCCGATGCGCTCGACCGCTTGCGTTTTGCAGCGCTCTATTACGATCCGGTCAAGCGTCGGGCGATGGTTTGCAGTCAGGGGACAGGCTATGGCCTTGTCATGCCGGCGCAGGTCCTGTCGGAACTGGGCGGACGGGAAATCGGCGCGGACCGACTGGGTCCCTATGGCGAAGTGGCGCTGGAATGTTTCGGGGACGTCTTTGGTGACGTTGACGCCATTCTATTGATCGATTTTGGCAATGATGCCACGCGTGAATTGTCCAGAGAACCCTTGTGGCAACGCTTGCCCGCAGTCCGGGAAGGACGCACCCACGTCATCAAGGGCAATTGTGTATTCGGTTCGTTTTATACGGCATGCTATCTGGCCGAAGGCTGGCGAAGTCTTCTCGCCAGAGGGCAAGCATGATGACGTCACTTTCGGGCAGCAAATACCGCGTGGCTCTGACGCTCTTATGCTGCGGCTTCATTTTATTAGTAACAGCCTTGCTCGGTCTTTCTATAGGTCCCCACCATCTGCCTTTTGGGAGCATCCTCGACGTGCTCGGCGGACGCGCGGATGATGAAGCGTGGCTGATCTTTTGGGACATCCGAGCGCCGCGCGTCGCCCTTGCCCTCCTTGTGGGGGCCGCGCTGGCAGTTTCAGGCGGCATCATTCAATCCGTCACCCGCAACCCGCTCGGTGATTCCGGTCTGCTGGGTTTGAATGCCGGGGCAGGTTTGGCGATTGTGCTTGGAACCGGCATTTTCGGGACAGGCATCGTATCGTCTCCTTTTTGGCTTGCAGCCATGGGCGCGGGTCTTACCGCTTTCACCGTGCAGGCTCTGGCGGGTTTTCCGAGTCCGATGCGCCTCACACTGGCCGGTATCGCTGTCGGTGCTTTCTGCTATGGGCTGACACAGGCCGTAGCGCTCACCGATCCGGACCGCTTCGATCTTGTCCGCAACTGGCGTGCGGCCTCACTGTCGGGAGCAACAACGCAAAACGTCATCCAATCACTCTGGATGTTCGTCCCCGGATTTCTCCTCGCAATATGGCTTGCCCCGCGCATTGGCTTCATCGCCCTTGGTGATGACAGGGCAATCTCGCTTGGCGTATCCGTGAACCGGATACGGTTCATAAGTCTTATGGCCGTAATGTTGCTTGCGGGCAGTTCCACGGCAACCAGTGGTCCCATCGCATTTATCGGCCTTGCAGCACCGCATATCGCGCGACGCACGGTGCGGGCGAGTGAAGGCACCATATTCGCACTCACCGCCTTCATCGGTGCCGAACTGGTCATGATGGCGGATATGGTGGCACGCATGGCCATGGCACCGAACGAAATTCCCATCAGTGTCGTGATTGCCGTTCTGGGTGCGCCATACCTCATTTTCATGGCACGCAGGCAGCAGCCTTCGTTGCAAGCATAGGGGGAACAATGCGAGAGTTTTCTGAAGGCTGTTTCTCACGGATTTTGCTGCGCAAGGCGGGATGGAGCCTGTTTTTTATTACGGCGTGTTTCGGTCTGGCTATTGCGGGGCTTTTGACGGGAACCTTTTCGGTCAGCCTGCATCAGCTTGTAAGCGTCCTGTTGGGTGAAGGCGATCCGCGTATTGCGCTTGTGGTGATGGAATGGCGGGCACCGCGTATTGCTGCTGCGATCCTTGTCGGAATGGCGCTTGGCATGGCAGGCGCACTGTTTCAGACCTTGTTGCGTAACCCGCTGGGAAGTCCCGATATTATAGGTTTTGATTCCGGTGCCTTCACGGGCGCGCTGCTGGCCATGCTTGCGGGGTGCTCCGAGATGACGATCGCAGGGGCAAGTCTGGCCGGAGGCCTCTTGGCGGGCGTGCTCGTGTATGGTCTCGCGGGCCCGCGTGATGGCGGTACGGGACGCATCATTCTGATCGGCATTGCCGTCGGAGTGTTCTTCATGGCGCTCAATGACTGGATCGTCATGACGGCGCAACTGGATACGGCATTGGCGGCAGCCAGCTGGAAAGCGGGCTCGCTCAATGGCGCGGATAGTACCAGACTTGTTCTGGCCGCACTGATGCTATGTCTGCTGCTGCCTGCGGCATTGGTTTGCGCACGGCCCTTGCGTATTCTGGAACTGGGGAACGACAAGGCCGCCAGCCTCGGTCAGAATGTAAGCCTGACACAGTTGAAAATTGGCATGATCGGACTGGCACTGACTGCGGTCGCAACCTTTGTGGCTGGCCCTGTTGGCTTCGTTGCGCTGATTGCGCCGCGCGTTGCCCACTGGCTGCTCGGCGGCGCATCAATCCCGCTCTTTGCCTCGGCCCTGTTCGGAGCATTGTTCCTGTTGAGCTGCGATCTTGCAGGTCGGTTATTGTTTCTGCACCGCATCATACCAACAGGGGCCATGACCGCCGCATTGGGCGGTGTCTATTTCGTCGCTCTACTGTGGTTCAGACGCAATGACAGAGGCGCTGCGACATAATCTCTTTTCTCCTGTTGCCCTTGCAAAGACATCGCAAAAATCAGGTACATGTTAGCGTTTGGGGTCGGGGGACTGCTCCGGCACATAGATCATGCGTCCGTCATCAAGCCGATAGGTGATACCGGCGCGCATACCCTGTCCTTCGCCAATGGCTCCGTTCGCTTCGTACCGCGTCAACTCCTTGCCATCCTTGACGGTGATGCGCATGTCCGGTTTGCCCGGGTTCTCCACGACGGTTACGCTTTGCGATGAAAACGGGTTGAGCGGATTGGTAACGATAACGATCATCAATATGCCGATGACGACCAGAAACAGGTCGATCAGATTGACAACCGAAAGAATAGGATCGTCGGCATCGTCATGGTCGAGAAAGCGCATCAATTTGCCTCCCGGACACGTTCTGCCGCGCGTAACTCTTCCAAAAGCCAGCGGCGGCGTATCGTCAGAACAAAAAAGGTGATGCTGGCCGCAATCAGGGCCAGAATGACGGAAGAAAAGGCGACGACAAGATTTTCACCTACCGATTTTGCATCGCCGCTGCTCAGGGCAAGCAGCGCCGGCCACATGGGTATCATGGTCGCAACCAGACCCAGCATAGGCGCGGTACGTGAGACGATGCGCAGCCATTCCAGCCGTTTCATAATTTCAAGTTCAAGATCGTCGGAAGGAATGTCGGTCGCAAGCATGGCATGATGGTTGCCGCGCCAGCGCTGGAGCGCTTCGGCGAGAAACATGCCAACCATGATGAAGGCATAGGCCAGTGCCATGATAATGAGAAACAGGATGGGCAAAAGAAAAAGACGGGAGGTCTCATAAAGACCGAGTTCAATACCGTTCATGGGATATTCCGTTTCATGAAGTTATCCATTTCGGCGGGCGGAATTTGCGCGCCACTCGATGCCTGCACCTAGCAGGATCAGCCCGGCTATGAAGGGCAGGCTGGCCCAAAATTGCCAGTCAAAGTCCGTCTTGCCTGATGGCTGAACTTCTTCCAGAACCTGTCCCGACACCGTTTGAGTGGCAGGGGCAGAAGAAGTCTCTCCCTTATCTGGTGACTGGTCCATTGCGTTCGGCTCATCCATGGGGGGCGGCGTGGCCACAAGACCAAAACCTGCTGCCATTTGCCCGATGAAATCCTTCGTGGCTTTTTCGCCGACCTTGACCGCATGTTGCGAGGCAAGCTCCTGCCAGCGTTCGACCAGTTTCTGGCGCGTCTCCTGCGGGGCGTCCCAATATCCCTTGCGGATCGCCTCGATCATGCGCTCCATGAGTTGGGCTTGTGCCGTCGGATTATGTGCCTCGAAAAAAGCATCCATATCGAGATTGCGTGTATCGGCCACGTAGGTATCGAACATGGCCTGCCATTGATCGGCGCGGACGGTCGAAGGGTCCGTCACCTGCCAGCCAAAAAGATTGTTGGCCACATTGAGCATTTCCAGTGTCCCGGCATAGCCTTCGCCCTTCATGCCTTCGATCCAGTGTGGATTGAGGTAGCGGGTGCGCAGTTCATCGGAGAGAAAACGCGCAAGTGGTGTCGTCTGCGGATTGCTGGCGTGACGCAGATCCGAAATGAAGAGCGATGGTGCCTTGCCGTCGAGGTGGCGGATGGCCAGCGACAGGCCACCGAGAAACTCGAAAGGATGATCCGTGGACAGCACACCATGCAGATTGGACGAGCGCGACATGACCGCAGCCTGTGCGCCCTTCAATTGCGTGGCGAAGAGATTGCCAGCTTTGGAGACAACACCCCATTGATGCGCGCCATAAGCAAATTGCGTGCTGGAAAGGAATTGCTCGGCAAGGGTGGAATCGTTTTCCCAACGCGTTGAAGCCAGCGTCATATGCGGCAGGCCGGTGCCATAGTTGCCTGGTGCATTGGCGAAAATGCGCAGCCGGGACTGCATTTGCGCCTCCTCGTGTGAAAGGCCTTTGCCTTGCAGGGCCAGTGCGATGCGTGCGCTATTGATGGCAACTGGATTGTTCTTTTCATCAAGTGCTGCGATGCGTTCTATGGCATCAGCGAGAAGCCGCATGAAACCGTCGAATTGGTCGCGATACACACTCGTCACCTGCACCACGACATCGATACGTGGGCGGCCAAGGCTTTGCTCCGGTATGATTTCCAGTTCGCCTATGCGTCCACCTTCGTCCCATATCGGGCGCAGTCCGAGCGCATGTAAAATTTGCGCCTCGGTTACACCCAGATGGCGGATTGCTTCAGATGACCACAGGCTGAAAGCGATTTTCTGCGGAAATGCGCCCTTATTGTCCTCGCGAAAAGCGGAAACAAGCTGCTCGAAAGCCTTGCCACCCGCCTCATAGGCGGGTTTTGAAGGGATTTTATCCGGCTCGAAAGCATAGAGATTTCTGCCGCTTTTAACCTCGGGATTACGGATCGGGTCGCCGCCGGAACCCGGCGCAACGAAACGGCCTTCAAGCCCCGCAAGCAAGGCTTCTATTTCGTTGGGTGCAGAGAGATTGGCGTCAAGCGCATCGGCCTTTTGCAGCATTTCCTGCAAGGACTGGTTGAGCGTCGAACGATCCGCGCCTTCGCGCAGATATTGATTGAGCGTGACATAAGGGGCCGTCTGTTTGAGCTTGGTAAAGTCATCGACAAACAGCTCGTCGCCGCCACTGCCAACCGCCTCATAGAAAGGCTTGCCAAGCTGCTGCATGACCGTTGCAAGCCGACGTTCGGAGTCGGCGGCTTTTCCATAGCGATGCAGGCCGAGCGGCATCGCCGTTCTGGCGAGTTCGTGAAGGTGATCATGCAAAACGGCCAGAAACGCGTTGAAATCCGCACGAACAGCTTCTTCAGTCCAGCCTAGATCGCTATGCATATGAGTGGAAATGGCCGCATCGGCAATTTCCTTCGCTGTCCTTTCACGCACCGCACCCTCATCGAGTTGACCATAGTCATGAATGAGATGATGGATATCGCGCAGAGCGTCATAAAGACCGGAAGGGGCGAAGGGCGGTGTCTGGTGGCTGATCGTGACCGCGCGGCCACGCCGTTTTGCCTGCAATGCCTCGCCAACATTGTCCTGAATATAGGGATAGAAGACCGGCACGTCACCGACAGCCAGAAAAGGCTCATCTTCGGTTGAAAGCCCGCGATCCTTGCCCGGAAGCCATTCCTGCGTGCCATGCGTGCCCAGATGTATGATGGCATCCACTCTTTCCTGCTCGCGCAGATACAGATAAGCGGCCATATAGAGATGATCGGGGGCGGCTGCCATATCATGATAATGCGCACCGGGACGATCACCGCGCGGCATCTGGGGCATGATGACGAGCTTGCCCCGCTTCAGGCGCGGGATGATGAAACTGTCTACACCGTTCACCTGCCGCACGGCCCAGTGCTTTTGCGGCTCGCCCGCATGCAGGAAAGCGTGACGCTTTGTCGGCGAGAGCGAATTCAGCCATCGTTGATAATCCGAGACAGGAAATGCAACGGCCAGATCGCGTTCCAGCAGACTTTCCAAAGGCACGGTGCGATAAAGGCCGCCAAGCATGGCTTGCCCCGCGGCAATGATCTCTTGTTCCTGAAGAGGAGATGTATCGTATCGCGCCCCAGCCAGTGCGGCTGTTATGTTGTCGATGCTTGCTGGCACGTTGAGATTGGAGGCGGCGAGGTTTTTTTCACCCGCCGGATAATTCCAGAACAGTATGGCCAGATGTTTCTCAGGGGCTTTCTTGCGGCGCAGGGCGACAAGGCGCTTTAATTTTCCCATGAGAGCGTCAAGCTGCGCCGGAAGAATGACTTCCGCGCCATTTTCAACTGCGCTCAGCACCAGTGGGTCGCTCATGCCCCAGCTTTCAGGTCCGGCAAGAAAGACCGCAGCCGTCCGCGCCGGAATACCGGACATGGCCTTGCTCCACGCTGCGGGGCCACCTTCGCGAAAGCCCAATGTCTGGATGACTGGAATGTCGATATCGAGAAACTCGGCGCTGCGTGCGGTGCCGTTCTGCATATGGGTGAGGTTGACGATTGCATGAAAACCGGCAGGCTTTGCAATCCGGGCCAGTGCTTGCGGGTCGCTGCCATCGAACCAGAAGACGACAGGCGTGAGATCAGCCGCTTCAGCGCGTCTGACAAGAGACAGGAGAGGTTTTGTCTGCATGTTGCCGATTGTAGACGCGCTGATGATGAAGCCGACCCGGGCTTCATCGTTCAGTCCGCGCGACTTGTTCCAGTCAAGATAGGCATCGATTGTTCCGAATATATGCGGTGCATCGGGATGCCAGAACCCCGCTGCAAGCCTGCGCTCAACGGGCGGCACTTCCGCCAAGTCGCCACCATCTTTCCATATGCGGATCGCGGCAAAGAAATTGCGAAAGTTTTGAGCGCCGCCAGCGGCATAATATCCGCTCAAGGCTTTGGCCTTGTCAGCTTCGATGCCATGCCATCGGGGTTGTCCGCCGCCGATGGTGATACTGGCAATGGCGCTCTTTTCCAGCCGATCATCCAGTATCTGTTCCACGCGCATGCGGTCACTGGGGCGCGGCACATCAAGGATCACCATATCCACGCCAGTCAACCAGTCATCCGGTGGAGTATTCGCGGTTTCTACATTGACAAATTCGAGTGCGACACCTGCCTTGGCGGCAAGAGGTTCAATTGCGTGAAATTTTTCTGGCAGCACAAAACTGCCTGTCAGAACGCGCACGACCACTGGTTTCGACTGTGGGAAAACGTCTGCCAAGGACGCAGGTGTGAGCAGCGCCAGTACGAGTGCAATGAAAACGACTATGCGCATTGTCAGAAACTCGCCCGTAATCCGAGAAAGTAACGGCGACCTTCATCCGCAAATGTGTATTCGCTGGCGTCGTCAGCAAGGCGGACATCGGTTATATTCTCGATCCCGAATTGCAGATTGGTATTATGATTGAGCTTGTAGTCGGCATAGGTAGACAAGATCGTATAATCGGAACGCTTCTTCTTGACGGATGCGCCACGAACAGTCTCGCTATAGTCCTGTGAGCCGACATATTGCGCCTTGAAAGATGTGGTCAGATTTTCAAGCGGAGACCATGCAAGGGTGGCATTTGCCAGATGGCGCGAGCGATCTTCCAGGCGCTCGCCGGTCTTTCTGTTGATGGGGTCGATAAAAGTGTAATTGGCATCGAGCCGCATGTTCCATGGCAGTTCGACGCCACCACCCAGTTCGACGCCTCTCATCCGCGCCTCATCGACATTCTCATAGGTTCGTACGGAACCTGCCGATGCAGAGCAGCGACGGATGCAGACAGTCTGTATCAGATTATCGACGTCGTTGTGAAAGACCATGGCACGGGCAGACCAGATGCCGTTCTCATATTCGGCTCCCGCTTCAAATGAGAGATTGGTTTCCGGTTCCAGATCGGGATTGCCGATGATGGTAAAGCGCCCGCCGCCGCCAATGGCTTCATAATCGGGTGATAGCTGCTTGAGGGTCGGTGCCTTGAAGCCCGCTCCAATTCCACCTTTAAGGGTCAACGTCTCGCTGAGGTGATAAAGGGCGTAGGCTCTGGGGCTGGTATGCCAGCCATAGGCTCATGATGGTCAAAACGGCTTCCGAGAACCAGTTCCCACTTTTCACCGAGCGTGATTTCGTCCTGCACAAAACCTGCATAATGCAGTTGCCTGGCACGGCCGTCCTCATTGACGGTTGTGTCCTTCAGGCGCTCCTGACGGATTTCACCGCCCAGCGTGAATTTGTGACCTTCAAAGGGAGAAAAGCCTATCTGCGCATCGCCCACGCTGTCGATAAAACGCTGTGGATTGGATGTTGGCGCGCCGTCGCTACGCTTGTTTTCACGCTTGAGCGTCGTGCTGTAAAGCCTGACACGGCTCGTTCCCCAGTCCCATTTTCCTTCATGGGTGAGCGCAAGGCGCTGGCGCCAGATGTCATCGTCGCTGCGATAGAATGTCGGAAACGGTCCGGTGCCCGCACACATGTTGCGCCAGCGCTTTTCAAAGCCTGCGCCATAGGAAAGGTCGATGCGCTGGCGTTCGTCCGGCGTCCATGTCAGTGTGGCATTGCCGATGAAAGCCTTTTCGTCACTGAGCGACGTGACGCGCCTGTCCTGCGGGGTGTCGAGTTCCGTGCGACCTTTGAAAGCACCCCACAGATTAAGCCCCAGTATTCCGGGAACCAGCGGCCCACCGGCATAGCCGGAGACGTTGTAGCCATTGCCACCAAGACCATGCTCGGTGAGCGTACCCAGTGTCGAGAATGAACCCTGCCATTTATCGGTTGCCTGCCGCGTGATGATATTGATCACGCCACCCAATGCTTCGGAACCATAAAGTGATGACATGGGGCCGCGCACCACCTCAACCCTCTCGATCGCTTCAGCCGGTACCCAGTCCAGCTCATAGTCTGAATGGGCAATGCCCGAGGCGGAGTTGCTGATGCGGGTGCCGTTGACCAGAATAAGAGTCTGGTCAGGCAGCATCCCGCGAATGGATATGCCCTTGCGCCCCAGACCGATGCCATTGATCTGGACGCCCGGTGTTCCTTCTACGGCACTGGCCAGATCCTTGACCGGCCGTTCACGCAGCTCGTCACCAGATATGACGCTGACACTGGCAGGCGCATCTTTCAGAAACCGTTCGCTCGACGTTGCCGTGATGACGACAGGGTCAAGAAGAGTCGTTCCTGTATCAAGCGTCTGCGCTGATGCAATTGCGGGAGCAGCGACTGACAGGACAAGAATAGCGGAAAGCCCCCGGAGAACGTGTTTTTTTTGCATGAAACCCCCACGCGAATAGTCTGTTGACATAGAAAAAAATGTTATACCGTTACATTCTTACTATGTAATAAGATTACATCGCGCAAGTGCTTTCGTAGCGCTTTCAACATGTGTGAGGAGTTTATCCAATGCCCAAACCCGTTCGCTTTTGCATCGGTGATGCAGATTCCCCTGACTGGCTTGACTAATCCATTCAGTAACGCCTATGTGATTGCGACGGTTTCCCGAAAGGGGATCAAAAGGGAATGCGGTGAAGGTCAAGGCCCGATGCCGCAGCTGCCCCCGCAACTGTAGGCGGTTAGTTTTTCGTCACATGCCACTGGGTCCGCGGTCCCGGGAAGGCGACGAAAAGCAGTGAGCCGCGAGCCAGGAGACCTGCCGTCAGCCGTAGTCATACGCGTGCACATCGGGCGGGGTTTCTCGGTGAAAGACAGAATTCCATGTATTCATGGGAGGACTGTGGTCGCGGTGACGAGCAACGTACCGCTGGACCATGCAATGTATTCTCTAAAAATTCTTGCGCTTATTGCGCCACGCGATTTCACACGTCCTTTCCCGCCATCCCGCTGCCAGAAAACGCTTGTTGTAACGGCAGGATTGCTGTCCCTGACAGGTGGCGCTGCCTTTGCCCAAGCTGCGTCCGGTCGTGATCAGCCGCACATCATGCTTGATCCCGTCACGATTACCACGCAGAGCACAGCAGCCGGGCCAAACCTTGACAAAGCTTCCAATGCCGGAAGCTGGCTTGGCTTGACGGCGCGCGAGACGCCAGCGAGCGTTGAAGTCATCGACGGTGATACGATCCGCGAACGCGGGCAGATGGATGTCAATCAGGCAATCGTGCGCAACGGCATCGGCATCAATTTTCTCGGCACACCCGGAAATGGTGGCACATCCCTCGGTATGCGTGGCTTTACTGGCCATGGTTCTGTCACGCGGCTTTATGACGGAGTGAAACTCTATCCCGGTTCCGGCACCATTACCTTTCCTTTTGACAGCTGGACAGTCGAACGCATCGAGGTTCTGCACGGTCCGGCATCGGTTCTCTATGGCGAAGGGTCCATTGGCGGTGCGATCAATGTCGTGCCGAAAAAGCCGCTGACCGAAGGCCGCCGCAACGAAATGCGCGCCATGATCGGCACCGATGGCCAGAAAGCTATCGCATTCGGCAGCGCTGGGCCGATCGATGAACGCTTTGCCTATAATTTCGATATCAGTGCCAAGGGATCCGATGGCTGGATGGAGCGCGGGGATGCTTCAAGCTATGCCATTTCAGCCGGGCTGCGCTGGCAGGCGACTGACGATCTGGCATTGACGCTTTCTCACGATCATGGACTGAACAAGCCATCGGCCTATTTCGGTACACCGTTGGTCAATGGCAAGCTGGACGAGCGCCTTCGTTACGAAAATTATAACGTTCTCGACTCGCGCGTGCGTTTCCATGACCATATAACGCAATTCAAAGCCGAGTGGACGCCGGACGAGAATGTCTCTGTTCGCTCCACGACCTATTATCTCTTTAGTGATCGCGACTGGCGCAATGCCGAAAGCTATCTCTTTCGACCTGAAACCAAAGATATTTGGCGCGATAGCTATATCGCGATCAACCATCATCAGGAGCAGGTAGGGCACCGAACGGATGTGAAAT
>JAATGD010000191.1 GCA_015654965.1 Hyphomicrobiales bacterium | reverse complement strand
CTGCCGCCGATTCCACCAGAAGCCCGGTCAAACTGCCGCTCGACCGGTCTCTGCCGAATGCACCGGCAGGTGGATCGGGCTGATCCCGGGTGATGCCGGACAGGTGCATCGCCAAGCTATTGACCCAGCGGTTATGCATGGTTTCATCACGCAGCAGCACAGGATGGTCGAGGCTTGCGGCGTCGAGTTTGGTCAGCGCCTCTTGCGTGTTGAGCGCGGCGATCATGTCGGCGCCCCACTGATTGGCGATGATCCATTGATCGGGGAGGGCTGAATCCGCCTGTTTGCGGACATGGGCGCAGATATCGTCGACACTCGCGCCTTTGGGCAATTGCGTCTCGAACAGTGCCGCCTGTCCAGCCATCATGATGTGATTATGCACATCAACAAAGCCGGGCATCGCCATACGGCCACCAAGATTGATGACCTTGGTCTCGCCTGTGCCATAAGGCTCGATTTCGGATGCGCTGCCGACAGCAAGTATATGTCCATCTGTGATCGCAACGGCTTCTGCCCAGGGGCGCGAAGCATCGAGCGTATAAATACGGCCATTGGTAAGGATGATATCTGCGTGCTGCACAACTGCCATGCCGGTGTTCCCTTTCGGTTAATTATTTGAACCTGTTATTCATTATTAGAGTGCCGTCCCGATCTCGAAGTGTCAAGATATTTCACAAGTTAAATAAACTCTTGATAAAATACTCCGGGCAAGCAAGAGAGGACAAAAAACACGCTATGAAGCGCCGCCACCGGCACAATCGATGATTTGCGGGGGTAGCGCCGTCTTGCGCAGGGTCTGATTCAGAGTTGAATCAAGGCCGTCTTCAGATCGACATATTTGTCCAGCGCATGCAGTGACTTGTCGTGGCCATTGCCTGATTGCCTGACGCCGCCGAGCGGGACGGAATTGTCGGCGCCACCATATGTGTTGACATGGACCACCCCGGCGCGAATGCCGCGCACCATGCGGTGCGCACGCGACAGGTTGGCGGTCCATACGGCGGAAGCGAGCCCATATTGCGTGTCATTGGCTATTTTCAGCGCATCATCTTCATTGTCGAATGCAATGATCGAAAGGATCGGTCCGAACACTTCCTCGCGGGCCAATGTCATGTCAGGCTTAACGTCAAAGACCGTCGGCTGCATGTAATAGCCGCCGGTCTCTTCCAGAATACGCTTGCCTCCGGTTCGCAGTCGTGCGCCTTCGGATAAGGCCTTTTCGATAAAGCCGAGATTCTTGCCAAGCTGTATATCGCTGGAAATAGCGCCTGCCTCCGTTGTCAGCTTCAGGGGATTGCCCAGTTTCATGGCCCCTGCGATAGCAGCAACCTTTTCGGAAAATTCTTCAGCAATGGAACGTTCGACGAGCAATCGCGATCCGGCAACGCATACCTGGCCCGAATTGCGGAAGATACCGTAAGCGGCAACCTTTGCGGCCCGCTCAAGATCGGGCGCGTCGGCGAAGACAATATTCGGCGATTTTCCGCCAAGTTCGAGATAGATGCGCTTCAGGTTCGAGCGGGCGGAATATTCGAGCAGCTTGCGCCCGACATGGCCAGAACCGGTAAAGGCCAGAACATCAATATCGTTGTGCAGTCCCAATGCCTCGCCTGTCGTTGCCCCCGCGCCGGTCACGACATTCAGCACACCTTCTGGCAGGCCGGCTTCAGCGCAGAGTTCGGCCAGACGCAGCAGAGTCAGCGAAGCGGCTTCTGCGGGTTTGAGAACGACCGAATTGCCTGCGGCCAGTGCCGGGGCAATTTTCCACGCTCCGATCATCATTGGAAAATTCCATGGCACGATGGCCGCGACCACACCGACTGGCGCGCGGTGTACGAGGCCAAGCACATCTTCTGCGGTTGGCGCGATTTCGCCATAGACTTTATCGATGGCCTCCGCATAGTAGCGGAAAGTGCTCGCAGCACTTCCCGGCTCGGCTTTGATCGCCATGGATATTTCGGTGCCATTGTCGCGTACGCCAAGAACGGCAAGTTCAAGCGCGTGCCTGTCAATCAGTTCGCCGATCTTCAGCAACACCTTCTTTCTTTCAGCGGGTGCTGCTTTCGACCAGATGCCTTTTTCAAAGCTGCGGCGGGCGGCGGTGACGGCAAGGTTCACATCGGCTTCTCCGGCCGTGGCAATGGTTGTCAGTTGCCGACCGTCAATGGGAGAGATGACGGCCATGGTGGTTTCATCGGCCGCGGCCTGCCATCGTCCATCGATAAAGAGCTTCTGTGGTGCAACGGTTTTCTGGCAAAGTGTATCGATCTTGTCTTGCATGGCGCATTCCTTGAGCCCGTCGATGATAAACCCGTTGGGAAACTTTACGGCTCAGACGCTTTGGTCCGCACCCGGACAGCCTCGGTTCAATATGTAAACCAGTGCTTCAAATATAGACTTGCAAGCGCTCTGGCTTTCTGTCAAGTTATTTCTCATGTTAAGTATATTTGCCGGGTGAAACGTCCGCAGAGGCGAAGCTTGAAACTGCACCGACGGGCATGGAGCTTGATCCGAGGAGAACGATAATGAGTACTGTCAGCAAAGCCTTGACGCTTCTTGATGTCCTGTCGCGGTTGAATGCCGATGCCGGATTGACCGAGCTTGCCCAGGCCTGTGGCTATGACAAGGCAACGGCGCGCCGCTTTCTGGTCGATCTGGGCAAACACGGTTTTGTCGAGCAACTTTCAGGCAGCCGGAAATATCGGATCGGCGCGGAACCGATGCGGTTAGCCCGTATTCGCGAGGCGCGTTATCCCTTGCTTGGCACAGCCCTTTCCTTCGTGAAGGAACTTGCGCAACAGACCGGGGAAACGGTGCATCTGTCCGAATTTTCCAGTGGGCGGCTTTCGACCATTCATGTCGAAGAATCCTCGCGCGCGCATCGGGTATTCATCGATGTGGGCACCATTTTGCCTTATCACGCGACAGCTTCTGGTCTCGCCTATCTGGCCGCCAGTTCTGACGAGATGGTCAACGCTACTTTATCCGAGGCGTTAACGACTTATACCGAATTCACGATTGTCGATACTCTGGGGGTATGGCGACTTTTGAAAGAAGCGCGGGTGAAAGGCTTTTCCGTCAACCAGCAAGGTTTGGAAAGCGGTGTGGTCAGCGCATCATCTGCAATTATGGCTCCGACCGGCAAGCCCGTCGGCTGCATCACAGTTGCGGCACCGCTTGCCCGTGCCGATGAAGCGGTGGTGCTAGAGCATGGCGCTGCGGCATTGCATGCTGCAAAATCCATTACCGCGGCTCTGTTCGGTGAGCACCAGTACGCCCGTCATTCCAGTCATTCGCAGAGGGGTGGTTGATGCGCGTGAATGCCTCTTCCCCCCGCATTATCGTGATTGGCACTGGGGACACCAAAAGCGATGAACTTCTGTTCATGGCCGGGATTATCAAAAGTGCTGGCGGCATTCCTGTGATGATCGACGTCAGTATTCTGGGAGACCCGACCTATACGCCCGATCATTCCAAGCATGACGTGGCGCATGCCGCTGGCACGAGTGTTCAGGCCATTATCGACAGCGGCGATGAAAACCGCGCCATGGTATTGATGGCAGACGGTGCGACCCGTCTGGTTCGTGAATTGTCGGATATGGGTCAGGTCGATGGGATGATTGCTCTGGGTGGATCGCTCGGCACTGATCTTGCCCTTGATATTGCGGCCATTCTGCCGCTTGGTGTGCCAAAATTCATTATCTCCACGATTGCCTATTCGCATCTTCTGCCACCCGAACGCATCGCGCCGGATCTGATGATGATCCTCTGGGCCGGAGGCCTTTACGGATTGAATCCGATCTGCCGTTCGGTTCTGTCGCAAGCCTGCGGCGCAGTGGTCGGTGCGGCGAAGATGGCGGAAAAACCTGATGGCAAGCGGCCTTTGATCGGAATGACCTCGCTGGGTTCGTCCTGTCTTAAATATATGCGCTTTCTGAAACCGGAGCTGGAAAAACGCGGATACGATGTCGCGATCTTTCATTCGACGGGCATGGGTGGACGCGCTTACGAAGCTGTGGCGGCACAAGGAGGGTTCGTTGCCGTCTTCGATTTCTGCGTGCAGGAAGTGACCAATGCGCATAGCGGCTCCATGGTCACATCCGGCCCGGACCGGATGGAAAATGCCGGTCGTGCCGCAATTCCACAGATCGTGGCGCCGGGTGCCGTCGATATGGTTGATTTGCCTGCATGGCAGAATGTGCCGGAGGCTTTTGAAGGGCGTCCCTATCATGTCCATAACCGGTTGATCGCATCGATTACCGTTGCATCCGAACAGCGCCGGGAAGTGGCGCGCATTATTGCCGCCAAGCTTGCAAATGCCACAGCACCGGTTGCTTTCATACTCCCGTCCGGCGGCGTTCAGGAATGGGACCAGCATGGAGAGCCGCTGCATGAGCCGGAGGCGCTTGAGGCTTTCCTGGATGAGATGCGCAAGGTTGCCCCGGTCAGAGTTGCACTGGAAGAAGTCGATGCGCACATCAATGCCCCCGATTTTGCCATAAGGGCGCTGGAGGTGTTTGACCGGTGGGTCGAGCAAGGCATTGTTATGAAAGGCAGCGCGGTATGAATAAAGCCCTTATTCTCGATTTTGGCGGTGTCATCACGCGAACATTGTTTGAAACGCATGACATTACCGAAAGGGCGCTCGGTCTTGCGTCCGGCACGTTGAACTGGCGTGGACCGTTCGACGTGTCCACCGATCCCCTGTGGGCGTCGATGCAGGCCCGTGAAATCACCGAGCGGGATTATTGGCAAACGCGCACACGGGAAGTCGTAGCGCTGCTTGGCGAGGACTGGACGGATATGAAGACATTCGTTCAGCGCGCGCGTGGGGCAGAGCCGGATCTGGTGCTGCGTCCTGAAGCGCGTGACAGCATTTTCAAAGCAAAGCAGGCGGGTATCAAGCTTGCCATTCTCTCGAATGAACTCGACCTGTTTTATGGTGTCGAATTCCGCAAGCGCCTTGCGCTGATCGAGCTTTTCGACGTGATCGTGGATGCCACCTACACGAAAATCCTGAAACCTGATCCGCGTGCCTATGAACAGGTGCTGGCCGAACTGGGGGTCGAGCGTACCGATTGTGTGTTCGTCGACGACCAGAAGAAGAATGTCGAGGGGGCGGAAGCTGTCGGCCTGCCATATGTGCATTTCGACGTGACGCGGCCTGCGGAAGCCTATGAACTGGCACTGAAAATGCTTGGAATTTAAGAGGATATTCATGCGCGACTCCAATTTTCTGATCGAGAACAATGCCCGTCATCTCTGGCATCCCATGGCGCACCCAGCTGAAATGCGGGCCAGACCGCCACGCATCATCAATGCGGGCGAGGGCGTGGAAGTCATCGATATCCATGGCAAGAAGGTGCTGGACGCCGTTGGCGGGCTGTGGAACGTCAATCTCGGCTATTCTTGCGAACCGGTGAAAAAAGCGATCAACGACCAGCTCAACGAGCTTCCTTATTATTCAACCTTCCGCGGCACGACCAATTCGCCGCTGATCGAATTGTCTTATGAACTGGCCGAATTCTTCAAAGAGGATGGCTTGAGCCGCTCGTTCTTCACCTCGGGCTGCTCGGATTCGGTCGAGACGGCATTGCGCCTCGCTCGCCAGTTCCACAAGATCAACGGTCAGCCGGAACGCACCAAGTTCGTCGCTTTGAAAAAAGGCTATCATGGCACGCATTTCGGGGGGGCTTCGGTCAATGGCAATGCCAATTTCCGTCGCAATTACGAGCCACTGCTGCCGGGTGTTTTCCATCTCGCAGCACCCTATCCTTATCGCAATCCGTTCAATATTGCCGATCCGGCGCAACTGGCTGCCGCAATCGCCCGCCAGTTCGAGGACGAGATCGCTTTTCAGGGCGCGGATACAATTGCCGCTTTCATCATGGAACCGGTGCTGGGCGCCGGTGGCGTTATCGTGCCGCATGAAAGCTTCATGCCCGCAATGCGTGAGATTTGTGACAGACACGGCATTTTGCTGATCGCCGATGAGGTTATCTGTGCGTTCGGACGCACCGGCGCATGGACCGGCTCACGCGGATGGGGCGTCAAACCCGACATGATGACCACGGCCAAAGCCATTACGAACGGTTATTTTCCATTCGGTGCCGTCATGATTTCCGACAAGGTTGCCACAGCCTTTGAAAACAACAAGGATTCCTTCGGTGCGATTGGCCACGGCTATACCTATTCGGGTCATCCGGTCGGGGCGGCAGCGGCATTGGCAACGCTGAAGGAAACGGCGCGGGTCAATACGGCCGCCAATGCTGCCGCGCGCGGTGCGGAACTGCTGGCCGGACTTGAAGTGTTGAAGGCGAAGCATGAACTGGTCGGGGATGTGCGCGGTCTTGGTCTCATGGCGGCACTGGAACTTGTTTCCGATCGTGAGAAGAAAAGCCCTGCAGCAAAGGACGACGTGCAGAGGGTTTATGAAACAGCCTATGATGAAGGCGTCATGGTGCGGACATCGGGAGCCAATGTCATTATCTCGCCGCCGCTGATCATTTCCTCCAGTGATGTCAACCGCATCGTTTCCGCGCTCGATGCAGGGTTTACGGCCGCGAAGGGGCAGTGAAATGAGCAGGACACAGGACATGCTCGCGCGCCGTGAGCGGTTGCTGGGCCGAAACATGTCGCTTTTCTACAATGATCCCGTGCATCTGGTGAAGGGCGACGGGGTGTGGCTGTGGGATGCGGATGGTCGGCAATATCTCGATTGCTACAACAATGTGCCGCATGTCGGTCACTGTCATCCGCGAGTGGTTGAGGCAATCGCACGGCAGGCCTCGCTGTTGAACACGCATACACGCTATCTGCATGAAGGCATCCTCGATTATGTCGAGCGCCTGACCGCGACCTTCGACCGGAGTCTTGATACGGCGATCCTGACCTGTACGGGCAGCGAGGCCAATGATGTGGCCTTGCGTATGGCGCAAGCCGTAACAGGGAAAACCGGCATTATCGCCACAGATTTCACCTATCATGGCAATACGACAGCCGTGTCGCAGCTCTCGACCCGTATGCCACCGGTAGGGGGATATGGCGGACATGTCCGCCATGTACCGGCACCGGATGCATATCGTCCGCTTGGCGGTGAGCCGGGCGAAGCTTTTGCCCAAGCATGGGCCGGACAGGTGGAACAGGCGATCGCATCTTTGCAGGATAGTCCTTTTGGCTTTTCGGCACTGATCATCGACCCTTTCTTTGCCAATGAAGGTTTCCCGGATATTCCTGAAAATTTTCTCGCACCTGCCATAGCCGTAGTCAGGAAGGCGGGGGGGCTGATCATAGCCGATGAAGTGCAGCCCGGTTTTGGCCGCACTGGTACGCATATGTGGGGCCATCAGAAAAGAGGCATCGTGCCGGATGTGGTGACGCTCGGCAAGCCGATGGCCAATGGGCACCCCGTCGGGGCCGTCGTTGCGGGATCGGATACGTTGAACGCTTTTCGCAAAGCCTTTCGCTACTTCAACACTTTTGGCGGCAATCCTGTATCCTGCGCGGCTGCCGTGGCGGTCCTCGATGTGCTGGAGGACGTAGAACTTCAGGCCAATGCGCTTGTGGTCGGGGCCTATGCGCGACAGGGGCTGCAAGAATTGGCCGAAAAACATGCGGTGATAGGCAATATACGCGGCAGCGGCTTGTTCTTCGGCGCGGAACTGGTGCTTGATCGTCAGCAAAAAAAACCGGCTGCGGAGATCGCGACGCGGGTGATCAATGAAATGCGCGCGCGCGGCGTGTTGATGGGCAAACTCGGCATTCACCAGAATGTCACCAAGATCAGACCACCCATGTCTTTTTCTCAGGAAAACGTCCATCTGATGCTTTCGGCGCTTGACGATGTCTTGAGCAGATTGTGAGGAGATGACCGATTTTATCGCAAAGCTGACAAAACGGGCGGCCTCGGCCATGGCACACTGGGCGTTGCCAGAACAAAGGCCGCAATTACTGAAATATCGCGAGAATGCGGTTTTCAAGGTTGTTCTGCCCAATGGCAACCCAGCAGCACTTCGCTTGCACCGGCCCGGCTATCATTCATATCGGGCGCTTGTGTCTGAACTCTGCTGGATGGCTGATCTTGGCCGCCGCAATATCAGGGTGCCGCAACCGCTTCCATCATCGGATGGCGCATTGCTTGTTGCTTTAGTCACCGACAATGGATTGACGCAATATGCCGATCTTATCGGTTGGGTAGAGGGTGCGCCGCTTGGAGAAAGCGGTGTGCCGTTGTCGCGTCAGGGGCGCGATCTGGGGGGAATTTTTCGCACTATAGGTTCCGAAATGGCGCGGATGCACGATGCGGCTGACAATTTTCGTCGACCGGACGATTTCGAGCGGCCTTCCTGGGATGTTGCAGGCCTATTGGGGGAGATGCCGTTCTGGGGACGCTTTTGGGATTGCGACGCGCTCGGATCAGGCGACCGGACCTATCTGACGGAGCTGCGCGATAGCCTGTCCGTCAAGCTGATTGCTCTGGCCCTGATTCTGGATCAGGGGCTTATTCACGCCGATATGGTGCGTGAAAATGTCTATATCCAGAATGGCTCTGTCGCGTTCATTGATTTTGATGATTGCGGCTTTGGTTTTCGCCTGTTCGACCTGGCGACGGTGCTTCTGAGGAATAGACGCGAAGCCGACTATGAACATTTATGCGACGCTTTACTGCAAGGCTACGCAGCCGTCAGGCCGCAAATGGCTACCGAGTTTGCGTATTTGCCGCTTTTTCTTTTGCTGCGCGCCTTAACCTATGTTGGCTGGGCGGCGGCGCGACAGGAACTGCCGGACAATGCTGAACGCCTGAAACGCTATATTGCGGATGTGCGTGCGCTGGCTGATGAGCCTAGGGTCAGGACCTATTAATTTGATGAGAATGGCACCTGAAATGACCAGATATGCAAGGAAAGGCGCGAAGAACGGGGTGGTTCCCCCGGTCGAGCGGCTTGACGCAGCAGATCGCCAGTTCATTTCGGTGTCCGAAGGATGTGGTCCATTCGCCCGGCTAGCGCGTCGAAAAGACTTGAAAATGAACCACATTTCCTGCGTCTTTTCTCCTCCTATCCAAACGAATGGCCTCACACCATTCCCGTCAAATTAATGGGTCCTGACCCTAGTGGATTGAATTTGACGTTTGAATCCCGGATGACATAAGCACTTGTTCAAACGCCAAATTCGAAAAATCCACTAGAAACATAAACTTGCTAGTGGTCTTTTTGATTCCGACATTTGTCAGGAGCCTGTAACATCGGGATACAAATGTCGGAATCAGACCACTAGTCATTGATCGCGGCCAGATCGTCCAGCATGTCGATAAGCTGTTCGATACGCTCGCGTCCAAATCGCTCCTCCAGCTTTGCATATATAAGTCGGCTTTCCGGGGCGACTTCCTTGATAATAGCCAGTCCGGCGGGGCTTATTTGCAGCAGCACCCGACGACCGTCATTGACGTCCTTGGCTTTGGTGATGATACCGCGTTCTTCCAGAGAACGGATGATGCGGGTCAGGCTAGGCGCCAGAATAAAAGCTCTTTCTGCCATTTCCGTGGCATCGACCACACCGGTTTCGGCAAGAACACGGAGAACGCGCCATTGCTGTTCCGTAATATCATGTTGCGCAAGCATGGGTCGAAAATGGCTCATGACAGCCTCGCGGGCGCGCAGCAGCGTTATCGGCAACGAACGGCGCGTGTCGCGTGGCAGAAGACCGTCTTGCGGTAATCTTGACTTGGATGAAGCATTTTCCTGCATGCATGCTTTATCGTGTATTTCTCGGCACTTTTCAATCGTTTGTAGTTGCTATTCCGTCTTCTTTGTTGAATTGGGCTTGACATCATTATTAACATGTTAAATATTTTGAAAAAATCACCATGCCGGTCTTTCGCGATGGCGAGCTTCGGTTGGAATTCGTGGGAGGAACGGGGAGGAGCGATGCCGCATTTCACTATTGAATATTCGGCCAATCTCGATGAGGCGGTCGATTTCGGCAATCTTTGCAAAGTCGTGCACACGACAATCATGACAACGGGGCTTTTTGAACTTGGCGCTGTCCGTGTTCGCGCATTCAGAGCCACCTCTTATGCGATCGCCGACCGTTTACCGGAAAATGGCTTTATCGACATGTCCTTTCGCATTGGTCGGGGGCGAAGCGACGAGGAAAAGCAAAAGACCGGTGAAGCGATCTTCGCCACGGTGAGCGCGTTCCTTGCGCCTCTGTTCCAAACGCCACATTTTGCGCTGTCACTGGAAATCCGCGAGATCGACGCAGAGCTGAGCTGGAAAAAAAACGCCATCCACCCGCGACTGCGCGGCAAGTGACACTCCCTTTGCGGGACGAGATATCATCAAAGGAACAGACAATGTCCAAATTGCAGCAAAACATCGCGAAGGCCGAAACCTATCTGGCCCGCTTCAAGGACAAGACGCTGCTCAATCGCATTGGTGGGGAAGATGTGGGCGCTGCCGATGGCGCGACTTTTGAAACCATATCTCCGGTGGATCTGAAGCCCTTGGCGCAAGTGGCACGCGGCAAGGCCGCCGATATTGATCGCGCTGCAAAGGCTGCAAAGGTCGCCTTTGCTGAATGGGCGGCCATGTCGGGGGAGGCGCGCAAAAAACTCCTGCACAAGATTGCCGATGCGATTGTCGCGCGCGCCGAAGAAATTGCCTTTGTTGAATGCATGGATACGGGGCAGTCCCTGAAATTCATGGCCAAGGCGGCCTTGCGCGGCGCAGATAATTTCCGCTTCTTTGCCGATCGTGCGCCTGAGGCGCGGGATGGCAAAGCCCTGCGCGGTCCAGGTCAGGTCAATCTGACGACACGCGTTCCTGTCGGACCGGTTGGCGTGATCACGCCATGGAACACGCCTTTCATGCTCTCGACCTGGAAGATTGCGCCGGCACTGGCGGCCGGATGCACAATTGTCCACAAGCCAGCCGAATTTTCGCCCCTGACCGCGCGCCTGCTCGTCGAGATTGCCGAAGAGGCTGGTTTGCCCGGAGGTGTGTGGAACCTCGTCAATGGTTTGGGTGAGGATGCCGGTAAGGCGCTGACGGAGCATCCGGATATCAAGGCCATCGGTTTTGTCGGTGAAAGCCGCACCGGCTCGCTGATCATGAAACAGGGCGCCGACACGTTAAAGCGTGTGCATTTTGAACTGGGTGGCAAGAATCCTGTGGTGGTTTTCGCGGATGCCGATCTGGAACGCGCCGCTGATGCAGCAGTTTTCATGATATATTCGCTCAATGGCGAGCGTTGCACATCATCGTCGCGCTTGCTGGTTGAAGAGAGCATCTATGATAGCTTCACTGCTCTGGTCGCGGAAAGGGCCAGACGTATCAAGGTAGGGCATCCGCTTGATCCGGAAACCGTTGTCGGGCCGCTGATCCATCCGGTCCATGAAAAGAAGGTGCTGGAATATATCGAGATCGGCCGTGGAGAGGGCGCAACCGTTGCTGCAGGCGGTGTAAAGATCGATGGTCCCGGCGGCGGCTGTTATGTTTCGCCAACGCTTTTCACGGGTGCTGACAATAAAATGCGTATCGCACAGGAGGAGATTTTCGGCCCTGTTCTGACCGCGATCCCCTTCAAGGATGAGAATGAAGCGCTCGCCCTTGCCAATGACATTCAATATGGTCTCACCGGCTATTTATGGACGAACGATGTCACGCGCGCGTTCCGTTTCACCGATGCGCTGGAAGCCGGAATGATCTGGGTCAATTCCGAAAATATCCGGCACTTGCCGACACCGTTCGGTGGTGTCAAAAGCTCTGGCATCGGTCGTGATGGCGGTGACTGGTCGTTCGATTTTTACATGGAAACCAAGAATATTGCGTTTGCCACCAAACCGCACGCCATCCAGAAGCTTGGCGGCTGAGCGCCAATAAACATAATGACGCATCAGGAGGAGGACCCCATGCCCTTGCCGAAACCCAATCTTTATCCGCCCTTCAACATCGTGCGCCTCAGCCATGTTGAATTCGGCGTCACCGATCTTGCCAAGTCCCGTGCGTTTTATGTCGATACGCTCGGTCTGCAGGTGACGGACGAAACCGCTGATACCATCTACCTGCGGGCGATGGAGGAGCGTGGACATCATTGCATCGTGCTCCGGAAATCCGACCAGGCGCAAGCGCGCGATCTTGGCTTCAAGGTCTTTTCCGATGAGGATCTGGACAAGGCTGCGCATTTCTTCAAGAGCAGGCACTTGCCGGTCGAATGGGTCGAACGCCCCTATCAGGCGCGGACCTTCCGCACCTGCGATCCGCATGGTATTCCGCTCGAATTCTATTCCAGAATGGACCGCCTGCCTCCCATCCATCAGAAATATGCGCTTTACAGGGGCGTCAAACCGCTGCGCATCGATCATTTCAACTGTTTCTCGCCGAATGTCGATGAAAGCGTCGCTTTCTTCAATGAGATAGGATTTCGCGTCACCGAATATACGGAAGATGCCGAAACCGGTCGTCTCTGGGCCGCATGGACCCATCGCAAGGGCGGCGTGCATGATATCGCTTTCACCAATGGCAAAGGGCCACGTCTGCACCATACTGCCTTCTGGGTGCCGACGCCGCTCAACATCATTGATCTGCTCGATCTCATGTCGACGACAGGATGGCTCTCCAATATCGAGCGCGGCCCGGGCCGCCACGGCATCTCAAACGCCTTCTTTCTCTATGTTCGCGATCCGGACGGTCATCGTATCGAGATTTATTGCTCGGATTATCAGACGGTCGATCCGGATCTGGAGCCGATCAAGTGGGATCTTAAAGATCCGCAGCGGCAAACGCTCTGGGGCGCGCCTGCGCCGAGATCATGGTTCGAGGAGGGTAGCCTGTTCGCCGGTACGGAAGTTGTGGAACCTGATCTGAAGGCGCAGCCGATCATCGCGCCTTGAACCAACCAGCCGCGCGATGCGACACGGGGCCGTTCCTAAAGCATCAACCCAAAAATCGGTTACGATTTTTGGAAAGCACGATGTGTAGATTCAGTTAGATAGAGCGACCTTTGTGCGTCCGAATAGGCGCACGGCGCTCTAGAGGCGGAACAGAGAAAACCAAAGCGAGACGCATATGGCCAGATTGGTGAGTTTTTCGACCGCGACGGGCAGGGGTTATGGCCTGCTCAAGGATGACGGTGTTGTCGGCCTTTCGAAACGATATGGGCATGTTTGGCCGACCTTGCGCGAAGTCATTGAGGCGGGGGCATTGATGAGGCTTGCGGAAGAAGGAGCGGGTCTTGCGGCGGATATTGCGCTTGCGGATATAACTTACGAAATCCCCGTTCCGGCACCGGAAAAGATAATCTGTGTCGGGGTCAACTTCCCCGATCGTAATGAGGAGTACAAGGACGGACAGGCCGCTCCTTCAAATCCGTCGCTGTTCATTCGCTTTCCGCGCTCGTTCACTGGTCACGGCCAGCCTTTGATCCGTCCGCCGGAAAGCCATCAGCTTGATTATGAGGGCGAGATTGCCATTGTCATCGGCAAGGGCGGGCGCCGCATTGCCCAAGAAAATGCCCTCGACCACATTGCGGCGCTGACGCTTTGCAATGAAGGAACGATCCGCGACTGGGTGCGCCATGCAAAGTTCAATGTCACGCAGGGCAAGAATTTTGATGCAAGCGCTTCCATCGGGCCATGGCTCATACCGTTCCACGGCGAAAGTCAATTGGCCGATATCCAGCTGACCACACGCGTCAATGGAGATATCCGCCAGCAGGATCGCACCAGCAGGATGATTTTCTCTTTCCGCAAGATCATCAATTACATCTCCACTTTTACCACGCTTGTGCCCGGCGATGTGCTGGTGTGTGGTACGCCGACAGGTGCAGGTGCGCGCTTTGATCCGCCGATCTGGCTGAAACCCGGCGATGTTATCGAGGTTGAGGCGGATGGTATTGGCATTTTGCGAAACACTGTCGCCGACGAGAAAGTTTGAGCATGCTGACTGAAACCGAAATAGAATCGGCTGCCAGCGCGCTTGATGATGCAGAGAAAAACCGTAAACAAATCGGCCTGCTCTCGCTCAAACATGACGGCATGACCATGGACGATGCTTACGCCATTCAGGCCGCGTGGGTAAAATACAAGATTGCGGCAGGCCGTAAACAGGTCGGCTGGAAGATCGGTCTTACTTCCAAGGCTATGCAATATGCACTGAATATCGACATTCCGGATTCGGGTGTACTGCTTGACGATATGATGTTCGACGATGGCGCAATAATCTCGTCTGATCGCTTTATCCAGCCGCGGATAGAGGCTGAAATCGCCTTCGTCATGAAGGCGCCGCTGAAAGGGCCGGATATCTCTTTATTCGATGTGCTGGACGCAACCGATTATATCACCCCGGCGCTGGAAATTCTTGATACGCGTATCTTGCGGGTCGATCCGCAAACCAGCAAGCCGCGCAGCATCGTCGATACGATTTCAGACAACGCAGCCAATGCAGGTATTGTGATCGGAGGACGGCAGATACGACCCGATAAGGTCGATATGCGCTGGATGGGTGCCATTGTCTCGCGCAATGCCGAAGTTGAAGAAACCGGGTTGGGCGCGGGCGTGCTCAATCATCCTGCACGCGGTATCGCCTGGCTTGCAAACCGTTTGGCGCAATATGGCGGTAGTATCGAAGCGGGTCAGATTGTACTTGCGGGCTCGTTTATCCGGCCCATCGAAGCGCGGCATGGAGATACGATTAACGCCGATTTCGGGCCTTATGGCACGATTGCCTGCCACTTCCTGTGATGAAGGAACACGCAGCATATAACCCGTCACAGTCGGCTTCATTGACATGAACAGGACTCTTGTCGAGAAAATTTCTTTTAATATTATGTCGCTTAATAAACGAACATGCCGTGCAAAATAAAAAGAAAGACTTCAATCTATAGAACAGGATTTATGTTTAGACATTCTGCGTAAGGTATTCATGCCTTTTCGTGGGAATGCATTTATTGTCGGTAAAATTATCTTTATCGGAGGCTTCACTTGGTTGATGTTCTTGTCAGTGCATCTCCTCTCGATCCTGCTTCCCAGCCTTTGATTTATGGGCTTATTGACGAGTATGATGCGCGTTACGGGAGGGTTACGCGTCCCGGTGGGGCGAAGTCGGAAATCCTGCGTTATCCTGTTGAGGCTTTTGCACCGCCGCTTGGTGATTTTCTTTTATTGCAGCGCGATGGCGAGACGATTGCTGGCGGCGCTTTCATGAGCCATGATGACGAGACGGTGGAGATAAAGCGTATATGGAGCCATCCCGCTTTGCGTCGGCAGGGATTGGCGCGCCGTATCATGCTGGCACTGGAAGAAAGTGCAGGGCAATCGGGTTATACGCGTGCCTATCTGTCTACCGGCTTTCGCCAGCCCGAAGCCGTGGCACTCTATATTGCGCTCGGCTACCGTCCTCTGTTCGATCCAGCGGCCGATCCGCTGCTTTACCGGTCCTTGCCGTTTGAAAAGCATATTGGCCAGAGGCTGGGCCAACAGGCCGTGACGCCTGCCTATCCGCCGACGGCCTCTTTTGATGATGCCACAATCCGTGTCAATGAACTGAAAGCAAGGCAGGAAGAAAAAATTCTTACCCGGTTGTCCTGCTATCGTGGGGCTGTCGCCTGAAATAACGAATTGCAGCCGTTTTCTGGATTTTTCATGCCTCTTTCGCACATAAAAAAATTCTCGTTTCTCGTTCCCGGCAGCTATCATGATGATGATCCGGCACAGGGGCTTGAAGATACATTGCAGCTGTTTGAGCGTGGCGAACGGCTGGGCTATGACAGCGCATGGGTACGCCAGCGTCATCTGGAGCGTGGTATTTCCTCTGCGGCTACCTTTCTCGCGGCTGCGACACAACGCACCCGAAGGATCGGACTTGGTACGGCTGTCATCCAGCTTGGCTATGAAAACCCGTTCCGTCTCGCCGAGGATATGGCGACAGTCGATGTGCTGTCGCGCGGGCGTCTCAATGTCGGTGTTTCGGTTGGCGCACCACCTTTTGCAGATCTGATCGCGGAATTTACCGATGCTGCGCCCCAGGCCGATTACAGCCATGCCCGTGCCGAGAAACTGGCGCGCGCGTTACGTTCGCAGCCGCTTTCCAATGACAGGGAAGCGGGCAATGCGGCAGGCGCGCAAATCCCCCGCCTGCGCCCCTTCGCGGCGGGGCTGGCGGACCGGCTCTGGTATGGCGGCGGCTCACAGAATTCCGCACGCTGGGCCGGTCAGGCGGGTTTTAATCTTCTGACCGGCAATATCATCAGCGGCGAGGATACGGACGATTTCCTGACAGCGCAGCGCGCGCTGATCGAACGCTTTCGACGGGAATGGCTGCCAAAGCACGCGCCGCGTGTGGCGCTGGGCCGGGTAATTCTGCCCACCGACAGTGCCAGTCCCGCCACACGCCGCCGCTATGTCGAATTCGTCACTGAACGCGATAAGCGGACCGGAACACCGCATGGACCGCGCCATACACTTTTTCTCCCCGATCTTGTCGGGACGATGGATACGGTCATCGAGAAATTATCCCTGGACCCGGTTCTGCCGCTGGTTTCGGAATTGCGGCTTGAATTGCCCTATGAGTTCCACATTGAGGACTATGTGCAGATTATCGAGGATTTTGCGCGCTTGGTTCCCATCACAGCCAGAGCGCATCCCGAAAAATATGAAACGGTTTTCGGGCAGGATACGCTCTGAATATCGTCGGGAATTATGGACAGAAAGCGCGTCGCCTTAAAGTGGAACAGTCCACCGGGAAATGCGTCCGATGGACTGATGGGATATCTCGTGAATGGTGGTACTCGACTGCGAGACTTGTTCCGTTTGTCATGATGTAAAAGACTTCATGAAATATGATGTCGCCTGTCAAGGGCGGCATCTATATCCGGCACTGAACCGATAAGCATCTTGGTATAGGGATGGGTTGGATTCTCAAAAATTTCTTCAACCGCACCCTGCTCTACAAGCACGCCTCTGCGCAATACACCGACATGGTCCGCCATTTGTCTGATCACCGCCAGATTGTGACTGATCAGCAAATAAGTCAGTTTAAACTCCTGCTGTAATTGTGCCATCAGATCAAGCACCTGCGCCTGAACGGAAACATCCAGTGCCGATGTCGGCTCATCACAGATAACAAATTGCGGACGGCTGGCCAGAGCGCGAGCTATGGCGATGCGCTGTCGCTGGCCACCCGAAAATTCATGCGGATAACGATGTTTGGAATCGGGTGCCAGCCTGACCTTTTCCAGAAGTTCGTCCACACGGGTTTCAATAGTTTTGGCGTTTTTTTCAAGGTTAAGGCGACGGATCGGTTCGGCGATAATGTCACCAATCCGCCAACGCGGATTGAGGCTTGCATAAGGGTCCTGAAACACCATTTGAACCGCAGCATGTCGAGGTCGTGCTGACCGGGAAATGCGCGATTGGCCATTAAAGCGGACATCGCCTTCACTCAAAGGCAGCAGTCCTGCGATGATGCGCGCAATGGTCGATTTCCCAGAACCGGATTCTCCGACCAGCGCATATGTTTCGCCCTCATGAATTTTGAAGGACACATCATTTACCGCGCGTAATGTGTCGGAACGTTTGTTGCGTTGAAAAAAAGAAAAGCCGCCAGATCCGATATCAAAATCATGTTTGAGGTTATCCACACGCAGAATTTCTGATCGCGTTTCAACGGAAGCGTTGCGCTTGCTTTTCTGGTGGATGGTGGGCGTGGCTGCGATCAACTCGCGCGTATAATCTTCCTTTGGTACCTGAATGATTTCACGAACGGGACCAGTCTCAATCATACGCCCCTGATTGAGTACGACAACCCGGTCGGCTATCTCGGCGATAACCCCCATATCATGGGTGATGAGCATTACGGCCAGACCGCGTTCGACACAAAGCTTTTTGAGCAGCGCGATGATCTGGGCCTGAACAGAGACATCAAGAGCGGAGGTTGGTTCATCCGCAATGAGCAATTCAGGGTCAGCTGCAATGGCGAGCGCAATGACAACGCGTTGGCGCATACCACCTGAAAATTGGTGCGGATAGGCATCAAGACGCCGTCCCGCATCATCGATTCCAACCTCTGTCAGCAAGGCTATGGCACGCTCGCGTGCATCCTTGGTATCAAGCGGCAAATGCCTGCATATAGTCTCGATCAACTGTTGGCCGATTGTGTAAAGTGGATTGAGGCTGGCGAGCGGGTCTTGAAATACCGTGCCTATCCTGTGTCCACGCAGCTTGGCGAAATCGTTGTCCGGCAGAGTGTCGATCCGTTCACCCTGAAGATGGATTTCTCCGCTCACAATCTGGCCCGGCGGATCAATGAGCCGTGTAATTGCAGATCCCGTCATCGACTTGCCCGCGCCCGACTCGCCGATCATGCCAAGCACTTCGCCTGCCGCAATTTGAAAGGATACCCGATCGACAGCGTGAAAAACTCCGTGCTCAGTTGGAAAATCCACGCTGAGATCAAGCACGGAAATGACAGGAGAATGCTTGCCTGAACTTATATGCGTCATCTGGACGTCTTCCGCAGTTTCGGATTGAGAAAATCACGCAGCCTGTCGCCAAGAAGATTGATGGAAAGTGCAAGCAGTACGAGTGTTGCTGCAGGAAACAGCAATATCCACCATTCACCGGAAAACAGGAATTGTTGGCCATTGCGGATGAGCGTGCCAAGGGAGGGGCGGGTTGGGGGTACCCCGACACCCAGATATGACAGTGTTGCCTCTTCCAGAACAGCCAATGCCAGACCGATTGTGGCAATAACCAGCACGGGGCCCAATAGATTGGGCAGGATATGCGTGATCAGCAAGCGAACTGGACGAACACCGATAAGTTTTGCCGCAGCGACATAATCCTTGCTCCGTTCCACCAGCACCGCACCACGCACCGTGCGTGCGAATTGCGGCCAGTTTGAAAGACCGATGGCAAAGATCAGCAACCATACTGCCGCCGCTTCCTGCTGCGATGGAGCGACCAGACCCTGCGCAAAACCAAAAATCAGCAGCGCAATCAATATCGTTGGAAATGTCAGCTGCGCATCGGCAATACGCATGATCACAGCATCGAAGATGCCACCTGCATAACCGCTGACAAGTCCGGCACTGACGCCGATAAGCAGTGAGACGAGCGTTGCCGAAAAAGCCACGAGAAGTGAGATCCTGCTTCCGTAAAGAATGGAAGAAAATATGTCGCGTCCCTGATGATCCGTACCGAGCAAAAAGCTGTTGCCGGTAAATGCGCTCGGTCGTAGCGGAGGGGTAAGGCCATCCATAAGATCAAGTGTCGAGGGATCAAAGGGGGTGTGGGGCGCAACAAGCGGCGCGAAAATGGCACCGAATATCAGCACTGCCGCGAGAATGGCTGCGGCAGTCGTGACCGGAGCAATCCGCCGCTGTTTCTTGCTGTGCGGTCGTTGCGAAGAACGGTTTTTGCTCAGTAAGCGAAAAAGAGAAAAGTCAGTCACGTCATATACCCGCAGAAACGCGATCAAACCGAAGACGTGGGTCAACGGCATGATAGAGAATATCGACAATCAGGTTGATGATGACGAAAACCAGCGAAATGAGAACCAGATAGGCTGCCATCACAGGCACATCAACTGCCTGTACAGAACTGATGAACAATGAGCCAACGCCGGGCCACTGAAAGACGGTTTCAGTCACGATTGCAAAGGCGATGACCGATCCTAATTGCAGGCCGACGACCGTAATCACAGGAACCAGCGTATTCTTCAGCGCATGTCTGAAGTAGATACTGCGACGCGAGAGTCCGCGCGCCCTGGCAAAGCGGATATAATCCTGCCGCAGCACTTCCAGCATTTCCGCCCTGATCAGCCGCATGAGCAATGTCATCTGAAATAAAGACAGTGTAATCGCTGGCAGGATCAATGAACGCCATCCGGATGCAGTCAGAAAGCCGGTCGTCCACCAACTGCCGATTGCGACCACCTGTCCCCGTCCGAATGAAGGGAGCCAGCCAAGCTCTACCGAAAAGAAATAAATGAGACCGATGCCGATCAGGAATGTCGGAAGTGAAACGCCTAAGAGCGATGCGGTCATGATGAAGCCGGTCAGCCGCTTTTCCGGGTGCAGGGCAGCATATACGCCCAATATACCGCCACCGATCAGTGCTATCAGTGATGAGCTTATTGCAAGCTCGAGCGTTGCTGGCAGCCTGTCCATAATCATGCGGCTGACAGGCTCCTGCTGCTTATAGGACAGTCCGAAATCGCCTGCCAGACCACGTTTGAGGAAAGAAAGGAACTGATAATAGACAGGCTGGTCAAGGCCGAGACGCTGCCTGAGTTCCAGCCGCTCCTCCAGTCGTGTTTCCTGACTGGCTATCGATTCCAGTGGGTCGCCTACAAAGCGCATGACTGCAAATGCAATCAACGCCACTGCAAGCATAACCCCGATGGATTGAAAGAGACGCCTGATAATAAATCCGGTCATGCATTCTGCCTGAACGATTGCGGGCTGAATGCCCGTTTATCTGTATTGCGACAGTCATTTATTGACGGTTGCGCGGCTGATTTTCGGAGAATTATCCGGTTGATGTTCGAGGTTGAATTTGTCGCGCACCGCCCAGGCTCCAACCTGATTATGCAATGGCAGGTAAAGATGTTCCGCCTTCACCAGTTTCCAGAGCTCATCAATCGTCGCATCGCGTTTTGCAGCATCAATTTCAGTGCCGAGCGACTCGATTTTCTTGTCCACTTCAGGGTTGGAATAGCCCGTCGGATTATAGGCGCCATATCGCCCTTCACGGGTATGTACCAGATCATTGAAATTATAGGCGCTGTCGAAGGTCGGTACACCCCAGCCAAAAAGATAGAAGTCTGTTTTTCTGTCAACGATCAGCGGAGAATGCTGTGCATAGGGGCGCGAGGCCAATGTCACTTTCACACCGATACGCCCCAGAAAGCCAACAATGGCCTGGGCAATGGCCTCATCGTTTACGTAGCGATTATTGGGTGCGTCGAGCGTGATAGCAAAGCCTTGCGGATAGCCGGCTTCAGCCAGCAATGCCTTGGCTTTTTCCACATCCGGCTTTGAATAAGCGTCCAGTTCTTCAGTCCAGCCGTGTACAAAAGGCGGGACGATAATACCGGTTGGAACAGAATTGCCGCGCAGAACGACTGTCTTGATCGCATCGCGGTCAATTGCCAGATCAAAGGCCTCGCGCACGCGAAGATCGCTCAGGGGATTTTTGTCTTTTACATCCGAAGATGCAAGTGGTGCATCGTCAACCCGATAACCAAGAAAAATCGAGCGATTTTCCGGGCCTACAGAAACCTTTATGCCCGGCGTATTCTTCAGCCGGTCGATGTCCTGAACAGGGACTTCATGGAGAAAGTCCACCTCACCCGAGAGCAAGGCGGCGACGCGGGTCGCATTGTCAGCGATGGGAGTATAAATAACTTCCGTAATCTCCGGTTTCTTCTCGGCCCAGTGATCATCATAGGCTTCCAGTATCGTGCGTACACCAACCTCACGCGACTTGAGGACATATGGGCCGGTGCCATTCGTATGGCGAACGGCATAATTATCCTTGCCTGCTGCGATGTCCTGCACATCTGTTACGCCGTTCTTTTCGGCCCAGCCCTTGTCGAGCACGTAGGTTCCCGTCAGATTATTCGGGTAGATCACGTTAGGCGCGCGTAATTTTACTTCAATCGTATGGTCGCCAACCGTCGTTACTTTTTCAACATCCGCATGAAGCTGTCGAAGGTTCGACTTGTCCGAACGTGCGCGGTCAAGCGTAAAGGCGGCATCCTCCGCAGTGAAGTCCGCGCCATCATGAAATTTTACGCCTTCACGCAGTTTAAACACCCAGGTTGTGGGGTCGCCTTCTTTCAAATGCCATTCTGTCGCCAGCCGGGGAATGAGCTTGCCATCTGCATTACGCCAGACGAGGCTTTCATAGATCTGATTAAGAACAGCATGGGTGACGCCATCATTCTGCGCATGGGGATCGAGTGTCAAAGCATCGGCAGCACGGGTCCAGCGCAGGGTTTCGGCAGAGCCTGCTTCTGTCAATGAAGCCATCAAAAAGGTCGTAGCCGCAAGGCGAAGCAAAATCGATTTCAAAATAAAGCCCTCTCTGCCAATCAAAAGATTGCCTGAATGTTTCACAGGAAAGGGTTTGCAGGAACGAACGCCACATTAGATTTATGCAATTCTGAAGATTATTATTCTAATTTTACAAGAACCAACGCCTCGCAGATGAAGTTTATCATCCGCACTATTCTGTCATGGGTCTATTGCTTGCAATCATATAAGACATTCCTTCCGGGGCGGATGTTTTGCCATATTCATATACAGGCTGTCCGATGTGGCACTTGAGACGGGCTTTTCGGAAAATCTATCGGCTCATGCCGGCGGCAATGGAATTCAGTCCAAGCCACTACGAACACCGGAGTTCATCAGATCGGCGCTCTAACTTCTTTTACTTTAAACATAATCTTATCGATCCTCGTTGAACGAAGGTCGGATTATGCTCTAACGCAAATGCTTTAACGGATATGGGGATGTTTGATCATCTATGCGATGATTTTTTTATATTATTCTAAAACTGAGATTCCCTTTCCTTTAAATAGTGTAATAGACGGGAAATATTGGGATGGCTTCAGGAGGGTACCTATAATATCGACCGGGATTTTGCTCCCACGCATGATTGGGCAGCTTTTGTCGCAGCCGGATGAAAAGAGGTTGCTTCCAGTCACGGGCTGCTGGAAAATGGGTAGTGATCATTGGGTTACAGAATGACATTTGCTTTGAATTCCTCCATGACATTGACTGAAGAACTCGTTTCGCTCAGCCTGCGGCCGGAAGTCGACCATGGCCCGGACCCGAAAAGAATTCCCCTGAGCGATATGCAGGTGGATGAGCTGGCCTATCGTCTGGATCGTGAATCCCAGGGGCGGAAATTATGGGTCTTTGCCTATGGCTCCCTGATCTGGAAGCCGGATTTTGATGCGGTGGAATCGCAGCAAGGCAAGGTCAAGGGTTGGCACCGGTCGTTCTGTCTTAAATTGACGCGTGGCCGGGGAACGCTTTCCCAGCCCGGTCTCATGCTCGCGCTCGTTCGTGGCGGGAGCTGCAACGGGGTCGCCTTCCGGCTCGATGAGCGGGATCGTCTTGGCCAGATCCGCCGCATGATCCGTCGGGAAATCAGCTCTATCACCGATGCGCCATCAATCCGCTGGGTTCCTGTCGAGACTGAAAACGGGCCGGAGCATGCCCTTGTCTTCTGGGCAGGCCCAAAAGGCGAGCGTATTTCGCAAGGCTTGCCCCTGCCAACGGTGGCGCAGATTCTTGCGCGCGCTTGCGGACATATAGGCTCCTGCGCCGAATATCTTTATCTGACTGTCAAACATCTGGAGGAAAAAGGTATTCGTGACCGCAATCTCTGGCAGCTCCAGCATCTTGTCGCCGAGGAAATCCGGCGCATACACGGCCTTGACGAGCCGTTCAACGTCACGCCGACGATGACGGTGACGCTTTAAACCTAGCAACAATTCAGATTTTTGCTGCAGTCATATCAACATGTGCCCGCAGCCGAACCTTTGGTGAAATTTCTTTAGGGCTATCGTAAATAAGGTTTAGAGATTTGCCCATTGTCGGAGAGTTTTGAGCTGCTCCTCGGGCGAACCATGATGGAACCTGGAGCATTTCCAGCAAAACCGCTTCGCATTTTTTGGCGGAAATTCTCTAAAAGAAAACAACCCTATTTGCCTGCAAACCCAGCAAATCGGAAGCTCAGAGAACCATCACTTTCAATACGAAAAATTTCAGCAGTCGCAACTGGGTTTTCGACTGATTTTGCAACGTGATGACTCCATAATCCCGCCTTAGATAAGCTGCCCTATCTATAATAGCCCTTTCTTTATACGGCTACCGTTTTGTAATTCATGCTACGATCTGCTTGACGGGATCAGAAAGATATACCATTTTCATTAGTTATTTCTAATAAAAATCTGCAATCAAGAAGATTCTTGCAATGGATAAAATTTAAAAGTACCAATTATTTTATTTTACAAGTGACAATATCTTAATCTTAAAGACAGATATTTACTTTAAATATACGCATTAGAAGGAATTAATATAGCACTTTAAAGGTGAATTCTGTTGGTTTAATCAAGGAGATGATCGTTGGTAAACGTCTCAAAGCCTGAAACGAGAAAAGCCGGTCCGGCGCGTTCGGCACCAATACTCTCCCAAAAATTCCATACCATGCTGACAAGCCCGCTCACGGCGAGTGCTCTTGACCTGAACGACGAGCTTGATGGGCTGCTTTCTCATATTGGTGAGACGGCAGCCGATACAGGTGGCAAGATCACTTTCTATGGGAAAGACCCTATTATCCCGAGCAGGGCTTCTTTCGGTGCCATGTCGGCGCTTTCGCTTGCGGCAAAATCGGCCATCATCGCGAGTATCTGGCGCGATCGGACGGGTGAGGGGCAGGATATCCATGTTGATGTGCGCAAGGCCTTGCGCCGCTTTTCGCCTTTCATCGACAGAAAGTGGGAATTGGTGAATGGTTATCCCGGTCAGGGCGACATCGCCAATTCCTTTGAAGAGGGTGAGTTGCTGCATCCGACGGCCGATGGCGGCTGGGCAATGGCCGGGGCCTGGTATCCGGGCATGCGCCAGAAGACATTGCAGTTTTTGAATGCTGTCGACAGTCCCGAAGGCATAGCCAGGGCTTTTGGCCAATGGAACCGGCTTGAACTTGAACAGGCTGCTGAAGAGGCTGGTGTGCCGATCACCATCACGCGCAGCCTGCATGAATTCATGGCCCATGATGCTTTTGATCATATAGGCGGCCATCCGCTGATTTCCATCGAGAAAATCGCCGATAGCGATCCGGTGCCTTTTACGCCCGATCCATCCACTCCGCTCGATGGCATCAAAGTGCTTGGTCTGACCCATGTCATTGCAGGACCCTCGATTGGACGCGCACTTGCCCTGCACGGTGCGGATGTCCTCAATCTGTTTCGCTCCGACGATGTCGAACTCGAAAAATTCCACTTCACATCCCATGTCGGATTGCGGTCCGCACGTCTCGATTACAAGAGCGTCGAAGGGCGTGCAAAATTCGACGCGCTGCTTTCGGATGCGGATATTTTCATTTCAAACCGGCGCGGCGGTTATCTTGGACGTTATGACATGACAGCCGAAGCTCTGTCTGCCGCAAAGCCCGGACTTATCCATACGACGGTCGCCTTCATGTCGCCCTCTGGACCATGGTCCCAGCGTGTCGGCTTCGATATCAATGCGGGTGCGGGATTGGGGCTTTATCATCTTGAAGGAATCGATGACAGGCCGGACTTAACGCCGATTGTCGTCGTTGCCGATTATGCGGCAGGGTGGCTTGCGACAGCAGGAACCCTTGCAGCTCTGCGCCGCCGTGCAAAGGAAGGCGGAAGTTACAAAGTGACGGTAACACTTGCACGAACCGCGCTATGGCTGATGGAGCTTGGCATTTTCGATCGCGATTATGCCAAGGCAATTGCCGGGTCGTCCGACGAGCATATCTACCCCGACCCTGATCAGTTCAGCGTTCAGACGCCAATGGGGCTTTATGTCGGCGTCAAGGAAATGGTGGAGATGAGCAAGACACCTGGCGATTATCGCTTTCCTTTAAATCCGATCGGGTCCGGCCCGCTGAGCTGGATTTGAAGCCATCTTCCCAATCATGGAAACCGTAACAGAGCAGGTATTTGCATTATGGCTTACAGGACAGACATCAAGAATATTCTTATCATCGGCGCGGGTCTGATCGGTTCGAGCTGGACTGCCTTTTTCCTTGCCAAGGGTTTTGATGTGACCGTTTCGGACCCCGACCCGGATGTCGAAAAGAAAGTCAGGGCTTATATCGAGGAGTTTTGGCCGAACCTGACCAAGCTGGGACTGTCGGAAGGGGCATCACCCGATCGCATCCGATTTGCGCCGACATTGGAGGATGGGCTGAAAAATGCGGATTTTGTTTTGGAGCAGGGACCGGAGCGCGAGGATCTGAAACGGCGCATGTTCAAGCAGATTGACGATGCTCTCGATACGGATGTGCTGATCGCATCGAGTTCCTCCGGCATTCCGATGTCGGTGATCGCGGCTGACTGCACACGTGCACCGGAGCGTTGCCTGATTGCTCATCCATTTAATCCGCCGCATATCATTCCGCTGGTCGAGCTGGTAGGCAGCCCCAAAACGAGCAAGGATGCCATTGATGCCGCGGATGCGTTTTTCAGTGGACTGGAGAAGGTCTGCGTGCGGCTGAAGAAGGAGATACCCGGCCATGCGGCCAATCGGATCGCGGCCTCTCTTTTCCGCGAAGTCGTGTCTCTGGTCGAACAGGATGTTCTCAGTGTCGAGGATGTCGACAAGGCGCTGACATGGGGGCCGGGCATTCGCTGGGGCGTGATGGGACAGTTCCTGCTTTATCATCTCGGGGGTGGGCGTGGCGGTATCACGCATTTTTTCGAGCAGTTCGGAGATGGCATGCAACAGACATGGGCTGCATTGTCAGTTCCCCAACTCAATGATGCCCTGCGAGCCAGAATTACGGACGGAATTAACGATTATGTCGGGAAGCAGACCATCGAAGAACTCGAAAAGCAGCGCGATGAGGTTTTGATCGACCTCATCCATACGCATAAGCGCGTTGGCGGTATCGTTGCACCTTGACGGTGGAAAGCCTGTCACCAAACGGGCGCATGAGCGGAGAGAAAAATGGCTGAAAATTCTGGCACGCTTTATGTTTTACAGTTGATCCCGCCAGCGATCATCGCTCTTGATCCCGATGGTGGCCACCAGCGTATCGTCATCGATGATTTTGAAAACACCCCTGACGGTCTTCAGATCGACGCGGATGAAGCTGTGCTTATCTGGACCAATATGGGCTCCCATGACGGTCTGGATTTCAAAAAACATGACGGCACCATCGAACGTATCAATCTCGATGGCACGAAGCACGAAACGCTCGTCCATGCCGGATATGCCGGAACGCCGAAACAAATCCAGCTCGACCGCCGCAATGGCCATCTTTACTGGTGCGACCGTGAAGGCATGCGTGTTCTGCGCAGCGATCTGAATGGGGATAATGTCACGGTTCTGGTCCAGAACGGCAAATACCCGGATGACAGCCATGATATCATCCGCTGGTGTGTGGGGATCGCCATTGATGTCGATCATAACCATCTCTACTGGAGCCAGAAAGGGCCGGACAGTGCCGGGAAAGGGCGTATTTTTCGTGCAAGCCTCGATCTTCCGAAAGGACAGGAGCCTTCGTCGCGCAATGATATCATCACATTGATTGATCATTTGCCCGAACCGATCGATCTTGCGATCGATCATGAGAATGGCTTCTTGTATTGGACGGATAGAGGTCATCTCGAAGGCGGCAACAGTTTAAATCGGGCGAGATTGACGAAGAATGGCCTGTCCGGGCATGAAATATTGGCGAGTGGTCTTCAGGATGGTATCGGCCTGTCGCTTGATCTTGCGAATAACCGCGTGTTCATTGCCGATCTTGGGGGCAATGTCTGGGTTCATGATCTGGCGAAACCAAAACTTTCGCCTCTCACTTTGCTCGCAAAACTCGGTCCGCTTACCGGCATTGAATATGCGTGATTAAAATAGGCAATTGTATATAGGCCTGATTATAGGCCGATAATGGCTATTCGATTATTTGTTACATGGGTCTTGAGAGGATACGCGCCTGAAAGGAGGCGGGTATCCAGCCCGTCATAGCAGCAGGCCCCGCAGGATCAGTTCCAGATGCGTGGCCAGAACCGCTTTCCTGTCGATTGTTTTCCGGTCATCAAAGATCAACCGGAATACGAGCATTCCGGCTACGGGCGAGACGACCACTTTTGCCAGTTCAACCGGCATTGTCCTGAATTTTTCTCTGACAATACCATCTTGCAGGATTGAATTGATCCTCGCGAAGATCGGCTCCATGCATTCTTCGTGATGACGGTCGATCATTTCCGGGAATTTGGGACCTTCAGCGACGACAAAGCGGAACAATTCGCGCATTTTCCGGTCATCGACGAGATGTTCAAACAGAAAGCCGAGAAAGGCTTCGAGTTCCAGCGCCGGATCCTCCGATTTTGAACGATAGGCATGAAAAGCTTGCTTGAAGGGCGTCGAGATATGTTCAATCATCGCCTCAAAAAGCGCTTCCTTGGTTTCAAAATACACATAGACCGTGCCTTTCGTGACGCCGACGCGCTCGGCGATATCCTCGACACGGGTTGCCGTGAATCCTTTCTTCGTAAATTCCTCAAAGGCCGCATCGAGAATCTGGAGCGGACGCAAAACCTTCTGCTCGGCGCGCGTCAGTTTTTTTATCTGATGCATTCATGCACTCCTGTAACCGTCATCGGCAGACCATCAAAGTCATCTATTGACTAATAAGTCAGTCAATAATATTCAATTGCCGACGGATATCAAGAGGTCATCCATGAAAACCATCCTG
>JAATGD010000011.1 GCA_015654965.1 Hyphomicrobiales bacterium | reverse complement strand
GGGCATCGGTTCGGCATTGATGCGCCAAGCAATCGCTAAGGCAAAAATGCTCGGGCATGGCGCGATCCTGCTGGTTGGCGATCCCGAATATTATCAGCGCTTTGGTTTTACGGCGCAAAAGACCGGCAATCTTGCCATGCCTGGACCCTTCGAGAAGCGTCGCTTTTTGGCGCTTGAATTGAAGGCCGGTCATCTTGATGGCGCGCATGGTGTTTTGCGGCGCGGAGCCTGACGCCTGGTATAAACGCATAATGTTTAAAAACGCCGATCTTTTCAAAAGATCGGCGTTTTTGTTTGTCTTTGCTGATTGCGGCTATTTTCAAAATTTATTTATCCGGCTTATTTTATGGGGTGAAATCCTGTCATTGATATTATTTCCGACCCTCATGAGCATATATCTGGCATGTGGAAACTGAATTGAAGTCTTTATTGGCATCATTAAACTTGAGTAATTTAATCATAAATACAGGAACTTGAAGTGTCATAAATATATTTTACAATTATTCTAATTTTGCTATGACTAAAGACAGATCATTATATAAGAATGATCGAATATTTAGAATAAGCGTGCGGAATGCCTTTATTACTTATGCAATAGAGCGCGGTTATAATGAAAAGGCCTTGATATGAGTCTGGAAAAACGATCATTAAGCATGACGATTAATGGTGCCAAGATTGGCCCGGTCGATGTCCCTCTTGGCATGCCGATGATCGATTTTCTCCATGAATATCTCGACCTCACAGGCACGCATTTTGGCTGCGGACAGGGAATATGCCACGCCTGTACGGTTGTCGAAGTGCAGCCCGACGGCAGCAAGACGGAAAGCCGGACCTGCATTTTTGACGCGCATTTCTTCAATGGAAAATCGATTGTCACCATTGAGGGGCAAGCCGAGCGCGATGCGGCAAGCAATGTCACCGCACTCACCCCCATCCAGCAGGCTTTTATCGAACATTTCTCGTTCCAATGCGGCTATTGCACATCCGGTTTTGTTGCGGGGGCAACGGTTTTCATCGAGCAGTTGAAGCGCAAACCCGTCAGGCGTGACGCTCTGGAAAGCGCAATCGAAGAGGCGCTGGACGTCCATATCTGCCGTTGCACCGGCTATGTCCGTTATTACGGAGCCGTCCGCGATGTTGCGCTTGCGACACCGGGCTGCGTTATCGGCTGATGGGGGCGGATATGAAAAACGGCAAATTGCGCAAGTTTGTTCTCGCGGCTCTCATCGTGGTGATTATTGGCGGATTGTCGGTTCTTCTGGGACTGTTCCGTTCTTCATCGGTGGGTGCGGATGTCGACAAGCCGCTGACTGCGGATGAGATGAAGATGCTGATCCCCAAGGGGCGCGAACTGGCGCTGGCGGCCGATTGTTTCGGTTGCCATTCCCTGCCCGAAGGCCCGATGGCGGCGGGTGGCGTGGCGATCCCGACCCCTTTCGGTACGCTGCATTCGACCAATATCACGCCCGACCCCAATTATGGCATCGGCAAATATAGCCGTGCGGATTTTCATAGGGTCCTGAAAGACGGTATCGCACCGGGAAACCGTAATCTTTATCCGGGCATGCCGTTCATCTTCACACATCTGACAAAGCCCGACGATATCGATGCGCTTTATGCCTATATGATGAGCATTCCGCCGATGGCGGTTGCCAACAAGAGCAATAGCGGTGTTTTTCAGCTTCCGGTGCGGCCTTTCGTCAATTTCTGGGCGCTCTTGAATTTTCCCGATCGTCAGGCCCCGCATAATGAGCAGCGCTCGGTAGAGTGGAACCGCGGCGCCTATCTGGTCGAGGGGCTGGCGCATTGCGGGGCCTGCCATACGCCGCTCAATGTGATGATGGCGCCCGATTACAGCCGTCATTTCGAGGGCGGAGAACTTTCCGGCATGAGCGTGCCCGATATCACGCAGCCGGTGCTCAACCGGCAGGGGTTTGATGTTGCGGCACTGAGCCTTTATCTGAAGACGGGTATTGCGCCGCAAGGCACGTCTTTTGCCGATATGAACACGGTCACGCATTTCTCGACCAATGTGATGGATGACAGCGATATAAAGGCGGTTGCCACCTATCTGTTGACCGATCAGGATGGCAATCTTCCCGCGCCCAGACCTGCACCCGCGCCGCTGCCGCAAGCAATCAACCCCGCGCCCGACAGTGATATGGACAAGGGACGCATGGCCTATATTTCCGCCTGTGCGGGCTGTCATGGCCTGAAAGGGCAAGGCATTCCCAATGTGGCACCCGCCATGCATGGCAATGCTGTGGTGTCACTCGATAATCCGCATACGCTGATTGCCGCTGTCGTCAACGGTATCGGCACGCAAAAATTCACAGGCAATCAGCGCATGTATGCGATGCCGGGCTTTGCGCAGCAGATGGATGACGTCGAGATTGCGGCACTGGTGACATGGATGCGTGCGCAATGGGGCGGGCAGGACAAGCCCGTGAGCGCACAAGAGGTCAAGGCGCTCGAACGCGCCGTTCAATAAGATCAAAGACCGCTTTGCGAGTTACCGCACATGCGGTCGATAAAGGAGATAGATGTATGGCTTCCGGTTTGTCGCGCCGTGATTTCATCAAGCTGGGTACGTTTGCGGGCATATCCGTCATGTTCGCGCGTCTCTCCGATGCCGAGGCGCTGGAAGTGCAATCGGGTCCATCCAAGGCCGACTGGCTGGGACCGGATGGCACGGTACGGTTTCGCTGGGATGCGGTGCGCAAGGTGACGGGCGGCAAGACCTTTGCCCGCGATTATCGCGCCAAGGATATTGCCGGTTGGACCAAGGCGCAGGGGCACGCGTTTTTTGCGAAGGCGACTGTAGCCGACCGCACTTTTGAAGGTATCGATTTGTCGATGTTGGGCGAGAATTTGCAGCCCGACCGGGTGATCTTCCACGAAGATCTCGAAAAGGATGGCATTCGCGTCCCGCAGGCATCCGATCTAGCGGAAGAGTTTTTCGGGCGCAATTTCCTTGTTCCCAAAGGCACCACGCCGCCTTTGCTCGGGCATCCGGTGGCGCTTCTCGTCTATGATGATTTCGAGCGTTTCGAGCTTGCCAAACGTTCGCTTCGTTTCGAGACGGAGATCGTGCGCTATGGCGCGGTGACGGGTCCAAAGCCACCGCAAAATTATGGTGCGGCGCGTTATGTGCGCATTGGCGGCGAAACCCCGACATCGCCGTCCGTTTATTCGCCGGTTCAGGATGCGGTGATTTTCGGCAATTTCAACGGCAATGATGTCGTCTGGCCGGATGAAAGCGCAGGCGGCATGTTCGTGCCGCGCTCGGTGCTGACCAGGCATAGGGGCGGTGGCGGCAGGCGTGATCCCGAGGCGGTGGCGCGCGAAACCTTTGAACCCATGCAGCGCGGCATGAATGCGGCAGAGGAAATCGCCAAGGAGATCGAGGCCGCCCGCAGCGACACCAGCAAGTTTGTGATCGATCGCAAGGCGTTTTCCCAGTCGATCGATGCGTCGGCACTGGAAGCGGATAATGGCAATGCATGGTATGATGCGGGCACGCGGACGCTGCATATCATCACCGCCACGCAGTCACCTTATGATGTGGCCCGCCTTGCCGCGATGATGGTCAAGGACAACAAAACCTATCCGGTCGATGAGATCAAGCTTCTGTCGGGCGTCACCGTCGGCTATGGCACCAAGGATCATTCAATCTTCCCGCTTTATAATGTCATGGCGGCTTTTTATGGCAATGGCAGCGCGGTGCGTCTGGCCAATGACCGCTATGAGCAGTTCCAGATGGGGCTGAAACGCCATTCGATCAATATGGATGTTTCAATCGTTGCGGACCGCGAAAGCGGTCAGTTCGAGATCATGAAAGGCCATTATGTTGGCAATGGCGGGGGGCGCGCCAATTTCTCCTTTTCGGTCGCGCAAGTCGCGGCCACGGCCGCGCAATCGATCTATTACCTGCCAAAGTCGGATTTCAGCTCGGTGGCGCTCGCAAGCCATGCGGTGGAAGCCGGTTCCATGCGCGGCTATGGCGCGTTACAGGTCATGACGGCGACCGAATTGATGGTGGATGAGATCGCAGACGAGCTGAACATCGATGCGATTGAATTGCGCCGCCGCAATGCGACAAAAGCCGGCTATGAAAATACGCAAGGCGCACAGCCGCTGGGCGATCTGCGCAATGTCGAAATGCTCGATATGGCGGCCAAAAACCCGTTATGGACCAACCGCAATGAAGCCAAGAAGGATTATGACGGCAAAAATCCCGGTCGGCTTTATGGTATCGGCTTCTCGCAAATCCAGAAAGATTATGGCTGTGGTGCGGATACATCCATTCTGGCGCTGGAGTTCGATGCGCAAGGACGTCTGATCATGCGCAATTGCGTGCAGGAAATCGGCACGGGGGCGACGACAGCACAGCAGGTTCTGGTGCAGAATATCATCGGCAAGGTGCCTGACGAGGTAGAATTCGGCGTTACCGACTTCCCTGAATTGCCGCTGGTCAGCGAGTTTTCACCTTATACCATTACGCAGGTCCAGCAGGATGAGGCTGCCAAAAATCCTTACTGGGTGCCTGCGATTGTGCCTGCGATGAGCGCATCCAACAGCGCTTATTTCCTGAGTTTCGGCACGCGGCAGGCCGCACAGTTCCTGCTTGAAAATGCTCTCTGGCCCGCAGCCCGAGCCATATGGAGCGAAGGTCCGGCTGGCGGACAGCAATCGACAGGCAGTGTGACCTTTGCCGATATCCGCATCGTGCCTGGCGGCATCGGTGGCGGTGGCATGGAAACCCTGTCCTTTGAGCGCCTTGCGCGCAAGGCCCACGAAATGGGTATCATTACTGGCGTTGCGGTGCATTGTTTCAGTCGCTGGGAATGGGCCAGCGCCGAGTTCGATGTGCCGGGTGTTGGCAAGCAGAAGCTCTTCACCGATGCGCTTTCAATCCGCTATGGCGATGGCGCGCCTGATGAAGTCAAGAAGCGGATGAGCGCTGGCGGATATGAATATATCAACCGCGTGAGCGTCAATTATCCTCCCGTGCAGCGTAACAATGCCGGTGTGACCACGCTTGCGCCTGCCTCCTGTCTTGTCGAACTCAACGTCAACACTTTTACGGGCGAAGTCGAGATCATGAGCCATCACAGCATTCTCGATCCGGGCAAGATCATCGTGCCACAACTGGTGTCGGGCCAACAGCAGGGTGGCTTGCCATGGGTATTGGCCATGCCTTGATGGAAGAATTGCCGCTTTACGAGGATGGGCCGGGCGACGGGACGTGGAATTTCAACCGCTATACCCTGCCACGCGCCAGTAATGTCGCGGTGTGGAAGCAGACGGCGGAATATCTGCCGCCGCTTTCCGACACATCACCACCCAAAGGCATGGCGGAAGTGGTGACCATTCCGATCATTCCCGCCATTGGCAATGCTATCGCGCATGCAACGGGAAAACGCTTTTATGAATTCCCGATCACCCCGGAAAAGATCAAGCAGGCGCTGACGCAGCCATGACGGGATATGGGCGACATGGGATATGAGCTGATAAAAGCAGATGCGATTGCCGCTCCAGGCAAGGGGCAGGATATTCTGCTCATGGCGGAGGAGTGGCTGCGTGAAGGGCGCAGGCTCGCCATGGCGACAGTCATCGAGACGTGGGGCTCGGCTCCGCGGCGCGTGGGCAGCCAGCTGGTTGTCGATGAAAACGGCAATTTTATCGGCTCCGTATCCGGGGGATGCGTGGAGGTGGATGTCATTGTTGCGGCCTCCGAGGTTATTGCCACGGGCAAGCCGCGCATACTGGATTTCGGCGTTGCCGATGATACGGCATGGCGGGTCGGCCTCTCTTGCGGCGGCAAGATCCGCGTTTATGTTGAAGCTGTCGATGGCGAGATATTGGCGCGGCTTAACAAGGAGCGAGCGGCGCGCAGCGCAGCACTTGTGCTGACGAACCTGCAAACGGGAGAAAATCGGCTTCTGCGAGAGGGAGAGGTAATTGAAGCCGATCTGCTGGAGCCAATGCAGCAGGCTTTCAAAAGCGGTGTTTCCTCACTCATCGAAGCAGAGGGCGTGCTGCATTTCCTCAATATACATCTGCCAAAAGCCCGTTTTGTGATCATCGGCGCGGTGCATATCAGCCAGACCCTGGCGCCAATGGCGCAGATGGCGGGCTTTGATGTCGAGATCATCGATCCGCGCACGGGGTTTGCAACACAGGTCCGGTTTCCCGATTGTCCACTTCATGTCGGCTGGCCGCAGGACGTGTTGCAGGAGCGCCCTTTCGATCGCTATACGGCGCTTGCTGTTCTCACCCATGATCCGAAAATCGATGACTGGCCGCTCAAAGCGGCGCTTGAGGCCGGGTGTTTTTATACAGGTGTGCTCGGCAGCCGCAAATCCCACGAGCTACGCCGCCACGGGGATGGAAGACGCCATGCTCGATCGCATTCAAGGACCGATCGGGCTGGATATCGGAGCAACCAATCCAGCCGAGATTGCGGTGACGATTGTGGCGCAGCTTGTGCAATCTTTCCGGCAGAAACGGGTGCGTGATGTGCAACCGCGCAGCAAAGACGCATGAGGACAACATGCAGGTTGAAGCGATTATTCTGGCCGCCGGTTCCTCTCAGCGCATGGGCGAGGCCAACAAACTTGCGGCGCTGATCGGTGAACGCATCCTGATCCGCCAGACCGTGGAACGCGCACTCGCCTCAAAGGCGGATGGCGTTTCGGTCGTGCTTGGGCATCAGGCCGAGCGGATAAAAGCCATTCTGGCAGGATTGCCGGTTGCGCTGCATGTCAATACCGATCATGCGTCCGGACTGTCGTCCTCGCTCAAGACCGGCATAGGGCATGTGTCGTCAAAGGCATCCGGCGCTTTGATCCTGCTCGGGGATATGCCAGCAATCGATGCCGGGGCCATCAATCGCCTCATTGCCTGTTTCATTGAGGCGCAGGGAAAAGCCGTTATCCGCGCCAGTTATAATGGTCGGCGTGGCAATCCGGTCATTTTACCCCGCGCTCTTTTCGACAGTGTTTTTACGCTTGAGGGCGATGTGGGCGCACGTCACCTGATCGAAGACGGGGAAGTCGATGTCATTGATGTTGAAATGGGACCGGAAGCCTTGATCGATATCGATACGCCAGCAGAACTGGAAGCCATGGAGGGCATTCTGCAAGGGTAAGCAATTTCGGCAGAGGTTCTATCTCTCTGCCGAAAGACATGGTTTCATGCCTAGAGCATTTCCTGTTTTGATTGAAACATTGGAAATGCTCTATGCGTTTGTTTTCACGCATGTCTTTATCCCGAAACCGGTTCCCACTTTCGGGAGACATGCTCAATAGGCGTATTCGAGGAAGATAGGCTCGATTGAACCCGCCCATATGCTCTTATAGGCCTTGAGCATCCGTTCGGCATCGGTCGCGCCTGCGGCGACGATTTCTTCAAGCGGTGCCAGAAAATGCGTCTCGTCAAAACCTTCGCTGTTGAGTTTGTTGCGGTTTTTGAGGCCAAGGCGGGAAATGGTCAGCGTCTCTCTTGCGATATGTTCGAGAGGTTTGCCGCGGAAGCTCGTCTTGAGCGCCTTGACCGGCACTTCATTGCGTAGCGCCAGAACTTCCTCATAGCTCCAGTCCCTGGTCAGAAGCTCTGCCGCATCAAGTGCTTCCTCGTCATAGAGTATGCCGACCCAGTAAGCGGGAAGCGCGCAAATGCGTCGCCATGGGCCGCCATCGGCCCCGCGCATTTCCAGAAAACGCTTGAGGCGCACTTCGGGGAAGAGCGTGGACAAATGATTGGTCCAGTCGCCCATATTGGGCAGCGGATCGCTGACTTCACCTTTCAGCGCGCCATTCATGAACTGGCGGAAGGTGACATGGGTGCAATCGTGATAATGGCCATCGCGCAGAATGAAATACATCGGCACGTCGAGCGCCCATTCGACATAATCGGCAAAGCCGAAATTCTCCGAGAACACGAAAGGCAAGACGCCCGAGCGCTGGTTGTCGGTGTCGCACCAGATATTGGAGCGCCATGACAAAAGCCCGTTGGGCTTGCCTTCGGTGAAGGGGGAACTGGCGAAAAGGGCGGTCGCCACCGATTGCAGTTTCATCGAAACCTGCATCTTGCGCCGCATGTCGCGTTCGGAACTGAAATCGAGATTAACCTGAATGGTCGAGGTCCGATACATCATGTCCAGCCCCTCATGCCCGGCCTTGGGCATGTAGCGGGTCATGATCTTGTAACGCGATTTCGGCATGACGGGCGTTTCGGCAAGCGTCCATTTCGGGCTGCCGCCAAGACCGAGAAAACGAATGCCCAGAGGTTCGGCGATTTCACGCACTTGCGCAAGATGCGCGTTCATCTCGCGGCATGTCTGGTGGATGCTCGACAAGGGTGCGCCGGAAAGCTCGAATTGTCCACCCGGCTCCAGCGAAATCGCACCCTGACCCGTCGGCTCGACAAGGCCGATGAGATTGCCTTCATCGATAATCGGCTCCCAGCCGAGCTTGGCCTGCATGCCTTCGAGAATGGTCTTGATGCCGCGCTCTCCCTCATAGGGAACCGGGCTGTTGTCAGCGGTATAGAAGGGAAATTTCTCGTGCTCGGTGCCGATGCGCCAGTCATCCTTCGGCTTGCAGCCGTCGGCAAGATAAGCTGCAAGTTCCTCTGTGCCGGTGAGGGCTGTTTCATCCGTCGTATCGCGCGCCATGCAGTCTGTCCCTAGAGCGGTTTTATATGCCAGAGTGATTGGACAAGTTTGTCAAATCACGCAAGTCAATTTCTTTGAAAGTGAGATTGATCGATCATCATTGCGTGTTTTTCCAGTCGCCGAGTGTCGCCTGCACAAGTGTCATGGCGGCAACAGCAGCGGTATCGGCGCGCAGGATGCGGGGACCAAGCGGGATGGCCGTCACAAACGGCAGGCCGCGCAACACTTGCCGCTCTTCTTCAGAAAATCCACCTTCAGGGCCGATCAACAAGCCCATAGGTCCGGGTTCGATCTTTTGCAGGATCGTCAGAGGGGCATCCGACTCATAAGCCTCGTCGCAGAAGATCAGGCGACGCGATGTGTCCCATTGTTCTATAAATCGGTCAAAGCGCAGCGCTTCGCGGCATTTCGGAATAGACAGGACGCCGCATTGTTCGGCCGCCTCAATCGCATTGGCGCGGATCTTGTCGCTACCGGGTTTTGCGACCTGCGTATGCTGCGTGATGACGGGCTGCAAAACGCCTGCACCCATTTCGGTTGCCTTCTGCACCATATAATCAAGGCGACCCTGCTTGAGCGGCGCGAAGCAATAGATGAGGTCGCAAGCACCGGGTTGCGCGCGCGTCTGCTCGAAGGGTTCCAGCAAAACGCGTTTTTTGCCTTCCGGTTTCAGACGCGCTTTCCATTCACCGTCACTTCCGTTGAAGGTGAGGATTTCGTCGTCCTGTTTCAGCCGCAGCACATGGATGAGATAATGCGCCGCCTTGGGGTCGATTTCCACCGATTGCCCGGCCACAAGCGCATCTTCAATATAAAGTCTCTGCATTTTATAATTTGCACGCATACGCGCATCGATGACAGAGGGCAGGGCGTGCGGTCAAGCGCTTTATGAGGCATGCATTTTCCGCCTACACAAACAATTGATGGATTATGCTTGGCGCTTGATTATAATTAGATTGTATCCATATAGATATGATCCTATCTATTTGAACGGAATTGAAGTGATGAAACAGGCATGGGTCGAATTCGCCCCGCTTCTCGCACGTGCTGCCAGAGGGTGGCGCAAGGCTTTTGATCTGGCCATGGCTGAACATGGTCTTTCAGACGCGAAAGCGGTCCCGCTGATCACCCTGCTCAGGTATGGCGACCGTATCCCGCAAGGATTGCTGGCCGAAAGGGTCGGCATCGAAGGGGCGACCATCGTCCGTGTCGTTGACGAGCTGGAAAAGGACGGCCTGATCCAGCGCGTTGCCGATGATACCGATCGCCGCGTCAAGCTCATCCAGATGACCGAAGCGGGCCATGTTGTTGCACGTAAGGTGGAACGGTCTGCGGATCGCCTTCGCAAGCAGTTTCTGGGTGATTTCGACCCCGTCGCAGTCGATGCCGCCATGGAAGTGCTGCGCAAGCTGAATGAGAAGTTCCAGTAGACCGAAAACCAGAATGTTGCCGAAAGCGAAGCGTCCCCGACCCCATGAGCAAACTTGCTGAAACCACGCCGAAATTCTGGGATGTCGTCTTCTCGCTGAAGACGTTTGCTGCGGCAATGCTTGCTTTGTGGATCGCATTGATCGCCGATCTGCCCAATCCCTACTGGTCGATTGCCGCCGTTTATATTGTTGCGCACCCCTTGTCGGGGGCTACGACCTCCAAGGGATTTTACCGCCTGATCGGCACGATCATTGGCGGGGCGGTGACAGTCCTGTTCGTTCCGCACTTGATCAATTCGCCTGAAATCCTGACTCTTGCCATCGGTCTGTGGATGGGTATGTGTCTGGTCATCAGCCTGCTGGACGGCACCCCGCGCAGCTATCTTTTCATGCTGGCCGGTTACACGGTCGCCATTGCCAGTTTTGCGGTCGTTTCCGCGCCCGAAACCACCTTTGATTATGCGCTCGGTCGCGTCGAAGAGATCGCGGTCGGCATCATTTGCGCGGCACTTGTCAATCGCGTGGTCTTTCCACGTCATAGCGGCCCGGTTCTGGTCGGGCGCATCGATAACTGGCTGCGCGATGGTTCGCGGCTTGCAGTCATGACGTTACGCGGGCAGGGGGCGAGTGCGGAATGCCTGCGCGATCGCAACCGCCTTGCCGCCGATACGCTCGAACTGCGCAGCCTCACCACGCATATAGCTTACGACACTTCGTCTTATCGCAATGTCAGCGCGCTTTTGCATGTGCTCCAGCAGCGCATGGTGGCGCTGTTGCCGATTGTGTCCAGCCTGCATGACGTGCTGGTGGTCATGCCCGTTGATGGAGCTGCTCCGAGACATGCTGCGGTCGAGAAGCTCTTGGATGAAACTTGCAACTGGCTTGAGAGCGGGGAAAACCTGACCGACATGCGGCGCGCATGTCTTCTCAGGTTGATCGACGAGATCGAAACTGCGGGCAAGGATGCCACGAGCTGGAACGAGCTTTTGCCGTTTAATCTCACGGCGAGAATCCGCGATCTGGTGCAGGTCTTGAGTGATTGTATAACATTACGTCAAGATATCGTTTCCGGCGCGCCGCG
>JAATGD010000206.1 GCA_015654965.1 Hyphomicrobiales bacterium | reverse complement strand
GGAATAGTCAGAACCTTGTCATTGTTACCCTGCTTGAAATTGATCTTGGGATTATAGGTATAATTCGGATTGATCGCGATGCGCTGCACTTCCACCAACCCCGAAGGCGACGGATTATCACTCGAGCCAATCGTGGAAGGATAAGCGACCACCAGTTTGCCGCTTTCATCATAACCACGAACCTGTTTGCGCCGCTTGTCGGCAATGATCCGGGTCACTTTTGCACGAACTGGCTTGCCAAGGCTCGGCACTTTGACCAAGGCCCCCGGCTGGTTGAAATTCACGCCCGGATTGATTTCCTTAAGATACGCGACATCGATATGGAACTTCTCGCCCAGCATTTCCGCAATTGACGTATAAGCCATGGCTGGAAGCTGCGCCTTATGGGCATAGTCTTCGGGGATGGAGGCCACATATTGCCGCCCCACATCCTCATTGGTGATCGTATATTCGGTAAAAGCGGCACCGCCCGATGCTTCAAGCTCTGCATTCACCGCCGCCTCATCGCTCGGATTGATGGTTTTACCGGTCATCTCGCCATAAGCGGCGGCGGCCTTGTCAACATTGCTGCCCGACCGACCGTCAATGACGCCCGGCGATGCACCGGCCCGGTCAAGCAGAACCTGAAACGCCGCGATCTTTGCCTTGGCCCCCTCGCCTTTCGGCATATCGATAGCGGGCGTCATATCATCGGCATGCGGAACGCTGCGCGGCTGCTCATAACGTGGCTCGCCATAATTGGGTTCGATACTGGCGGAATTCTGCTCAGGATATTGATTGCCCGATGGCGGCAATTCGGAACGTTGCACCTGACCGTTTCGGTTTCCGCCATAAGATGGAGCGGACGGCGCGTCGGGATAATAATTCGGGTCTTCCGGCACATTGCCGAACCCGTCAGAGGGCGCGCCACCATCCACGGGACCATTCAGCGTCCAGTTTTCATCCACCTCACCCTGCCCCTGTTCCGGGGGAGCATAATGACCATTGCGATCATAGCTGTTGGCATCTTCAACCCGCAAAATCCGGCCACGTCGATCCATGGTGACCCGGCGTCCATATTGGTCGATATAAACGCGCACGCGCCGGTCCTGATAAATTTCCTCGCCGGGATCATAAAGCTGCGCCAATTGCTGCAAGGCGGCCGCACCGTTTCCAGACATAGCGTCTTGCGCAAAGGCTTGTGTGCCCAAAGCCGTAAACGGCAGAGAAGCAAAGAGTGCAAAACGAAACAGGCTGATGGAATGCGTCATGAAGGAAGTCCCGGTGACTGTAGAAAATAGCTCGTCAGAGCATGGATGCCGCAAATATAGTTAACAACTGCTTATGCGCTACATAACAAATGCCTGATGAAGTGGACATGAACATGGCCGTTTCACGATAAGTATCGACAACGCGCAATTGAAAACGCCGCAATCTTGCGATTGCGGCGTTTGCTCATTATCGGCTCATGCCATCAGGCATCAACGCTTTCATTCACCGCGTCAGGCTCAAGCGCACCGCGAACAGGCCGGAAATTAAGCCTGTCCGAGCCAGCCGTGATCCTGACGATGGAGCCATCCAGAATGTCACCCAGCAGAATACGTTCGGCAAGCGGATCCTGCACTTCCTTCTGGATCACACGTTTGAGCGGACGCGCACCATAGGCGGGATCATAGCCCTTGTTCGCCAGCCAGTCGCGTGCGTCTTCTGCAAGCTCAAGCGCAATCTTGCGATCGGAAAGAAGCGCTTGCAAACGCTGCACCTGAATATCGACAATCGCCCCCATATCCTGACGGCGCAACCGATGGAACAGGATGATCTCATCGACACGGTTCAGAAATTCCGGGCGGAATGCGGCCCGCACAACGCCCATCACCTCATCGCGCGCACTCTCTACTTCTTCATTCTCACCGAGCTTGACCAGATATTCAGCACCAAGATTGGACGTCATGATGATAACCGTATTGCGGAAATCGACCGTGCGTCCCTGCCCGTCGGTCAGGCGTCCATCATCAAGCACCTGCAACAGCACGTTGAAGACATCAGGATGCGCCTTTTCGATCTCATCAAACAGAATGACCTGATAGGGCCTGCGACGCACCGCTTCCGTCAATGCGCCGCCTTCCTCATAGCCGACATAGCCGGGAGGTGCGCCGATCAGGCGGCTCACGGAATGCTTCTCCATGAATTCCGACATGTCGATGCGCACCATGGCCGTATCGTCCTGAAACAGGAACGAAGCGAGCGTCTTGGTCAGTTCCGTCTTGCCCACACCCGTAGGGCCAAGGAAGATAAACGAACCAATGGGGCGGTTGGGGTCCTGCAAGCCCGCGCGCGCACGGCGCACCGCTTTGGAGACGGCCTGAACCGCCTCGCCCTGTCCGATCACCCGCTTGGCCAGTTCGTCTTCCATGCGCAACAGCTTTTCACGCTCGCCTTCGAGCATCCGGTCAACCGGAATGCCGGTCCAGCGCGAAATGATCTGCGCCACATGGTCGGGCGTCACGGTTTCCTCCAGCAGCGAGCCTTTGTTTTCGCTGCTTTCGGCGTCAGACAGTTGCTTTTCCAGTTGCGGAATCGTGCCATAGGCCAGTTCGCCCGCTTTCTGGAATTCACCATTGCGTTGGGCCGTGGCCAAGGCATTGCGCGCCTCGTCAAGCTGACGCTTGAGATCGGCAGCAAGGCCGAGCTTCTGCTTTTCCGCCTGCCATTTGGAGGTGAGTTCCGAGGATTCCTCTTCAAGGTCCGCCAGTTCCTTTTCCAGCCGCTGCAAACGATCCTTGGACGCGGCATCGGTTTCCACCTTGAGCGCCTCGCGCTCGATCTTGAGCTGCATGATGCGGCGATCGATCTCGTCGAGTTCCTCGGGCTTGGAATCGACCTGCATGCGCAG
>JAATGD010000261.1 GCA_015654965.1 Hyphomicrobiales bacterium | reverse complement strand
GATGGCGTTGCCGCTTGTGCCTGACCCCAGATGGCGCCCTTGATCTTGTCGAAAATGCCCATATCAAACTCCGGTTTCTGTCTTGGTGAATCTGGCGGGAGCTTCGATGCCCAGCCGGACTATTGCGCCGGTTCAAACAGTTTAAACCGATTGCCACAAAAACAATGCATGTTTTCACGATTGGTTCCAGACAATATTATATGTCAAAGCGTGACAGTTTGTGGAAGATAATCTTCATAGTCATTTTCCTATAGGGAAAAGGCTGTTCAACCAACATTGAATGGCGCGCGTCCGATTTCGCGAAGATAATAATGTTCAAGTGTTACATCAGGCAATTGGGATAGCGCACCGTGACGTTCATTCGTCTCATGGCCCTTTCGTTGAGACATCAATGATCCCCCCTGTTCCTCGCGAGGCTGGGTCATCATGAAAAATCCAAGCAGGATAAAAGCCCAGATTACAAAAGGGGCCGTAGCAATCAGGGTAAATATAAATTGGCTTGTTTCCATAGCCTCAATTCTGAGGCTAATCCCCGAAAACTACAAATAAATACGATCTATTCTCGGGGCTATTGTGAGTTTCATGTCCTCTTTTGGTGTGAGGGAAGAGCGGAAATTGCTCCAGTAAAATAAGCAGGCTCTAAAAAATAAGTATTTCTGCATAATCGACGCTTGATGAAAACAAGCGTTGCATTTTCGCCACAATACGTTGCATAGATGCAACTGTATTGGATATCATGATTAACATGAACACAGCGAATCTGTCGGCAAACATGGATAAGACGGAGCAACCGTCGCGACGCGGCGAGGGGCGCAGGCTTCTCGCATTGCCCGGTATCATCACCGTCGTTTCGGCGTTGATTACCGCATCCATTTCCTTTGCCATTTTGATCGGCATCACGCCTATTACGCCTGACCGCACCGTGACTTTGGCTTTGGTGATCGTCAATGTGGCGCTGATTCTGTTTCTGATCCTGCTGATCTGCCGCGAGATCTATCGCATCGTGACTGCCCGCACGCATGGCAAGGCGGCCTCGCGGCTGCACGTGCGTATCGTTGCGCTGTTTTCGCTGATTGCCGCAGTACCTGCCATTGTCGTGGCAATCGTTGCTTCCGTGACGCTCAATCTCGGGCTTGATCGATGGTTCGATACCAATACCCGCGATATCGTCAGCTCGTCGCAAAGCCTGACCACGGCCTATATCCGTGAGACGGCGTTAAACCTGCAAAGCACGTCCTATTCAATGTTGCAGGATCTGGATGCGCAGCGCACGCTTTACAGTCTTGATCGCGGCGGCTTTATCGAATTGATGACATTGCAGGCGCGAGGCCGTGGCCTGCTGGGTGCATTCCTTGTGCGGCAGAGTGGTGATACGGTGGTCAAAAGCGACACGGGTGTCGAAAGCCGTTTGCCGCGCCCCACCGAAGATGCGCTTGCAACCGCCATCGATGGCAAACCGGTCATCATTCCGCCCGGCAACAGCCAATATGTGGGCGCGTTGATCAAGATGCGCGAAATACCGGATGTCTATCTTTATACCATCCGCGAGGTCAGTCCGCAGATTCTCAACGCCATGCGCCTGATGGAAGCCAATACGCAGCGCTATCAGGAGATGGATGCCAATCGCATTCCGACCCAGATTGCTTTTGCGTTGCTCTATTTCGGCCTGACGCTGATCGTACTGTTGTCGGCTATCTGGACCGGCATTGCCGTTGCAGACCGTCTTGTGCGCCCGATCCGCTTGCTGATCGGGGCTGCAGACGATGTTGCAGCCGGTAATCTCGATATATCCGTGCCGGTGCGCTCGTCGGATGGGGATGTGGGTGCGCTTTCCGGCACCTTCAACAATATGGTGGCGGAGCTCAAAAGCCAGCGCAATTAGCTGATTTCAGCCAAAGACCAGATCGATGAGCGGCGCCGTTTCTCGGAAGCCGTGCTGTCGGGGGTTACGGCGGGCGTGATCGGTATTGAAAGCGATGGCTCCATATCCATTCTCAACCGCTCTGCCGAGCATATGTTCGGCGTGAGTTCGCAGGAGGCGATCGGCAAGAACCTCACAAAGATCGCGCCCGAAATCGGGCAGGCGTTTGAAATGGCGCGAACGAGCGGAAAGACCATGCATCGCGAGCAGGTCAACATGGCGCGCGGCGGCGAAGCACGCACCTTCAACCTGCAGGTGACGGTCGAGGATGCCCAGTCGGAAGATTATTCCTATGTCGTGACTGTGGATGACATCACCGATCTGGTGCAGGCGCAGCGTTCTTCCGCATGGGCGGATGTCGCGCGGCGTATCGCGCATGAGATCAAGAACCCGCTGACGCCCATCCAGCTTTCCGCCGAGCGCATTCGCCGCCGCTATGGCAAAGTGATCACCGAGGATCGCGAGGTGTTTGACCAGTGCACGGAGACGATCATTCGTCAGGTGGGCGATATCGGGCGCATGGTGGATGAATTCTCGGCTTTTGCGCGTATGCCAAAGCCTGAAATCCGCACGATGGATTTACGCGAGGCGTTGCGCGAGGCCTCATTCCTGATTGAAGTGAGCCGCAGCGATATCAAGTTCACCAATGAATTTGGTTCGCAAAAGCTGATCGGCTCGTTTGATAGCCGCCTGATCGGTCAGGCCTTTGGCAATGTCATCAAGAATGCGAGCGAAGCCATCGATGCGCTTGCCAAGGAAGAGCGCGGGGAAGGGCATATCTGGGTTCGTTCCTCTCAAATGGATGTGAATCTGGTCGTCGATGTCATCGATAACGGCAAGGGATTGCCGCGAGATGATCGCCAGAAACTGCTCGAACCCTATATGACGACCCGTGAAAAAGGGACCGGGCTTGGTCTCGCCATCGTTCGCAAGATTGTCGAGGAACATGGCGGGCAACTTGAATTACATGACGCGCCGACGGAGTTTTACGGTGGCCGCGGCGCGATGATACGCATGATCTTTCCGGCAGAACAGGCTGTTTCAGGCAGCGCGGATGACGGAATGAAACAAAAGAAGATAGCTGGACAGGTGAACTGATATGGCAGCCGATATTCTTGTCGTTGATGATGAAGCGGATATCCGGGAACTCGTCGCCGGTATTCTGAGTGATGAAGGTCACGAAACACGCACTGCATTCGATGCGGATAGCGCGCTTGCGGCGATTGGCGACCGCGTGCCGCGTCTGGTGTTTCTCGATATATGGCTTCAGGGCAGCCGTCTTGACGGCCTGGCGCTACTGGATGAAATAAAGAAGCAGAATCCCGATCTGCCGGTTGTCATGATCTCCGGGCATGGCAATATCGAAACGGCGGTTTCCGCCATTCGTCGCGGGGCCTATGATTTCATCGAAAAACCGTTCAAGGCCGATCGCCTCATTCTGGTTGCGGAACGGGCGCTGGAAACCTCGAATCTCAAGCGTGAAGTGTCGAGCCTGCGCAAGCGTTCGGGGCAGAATCTCGAACTGATAGGCACCTCGCTCGCCATGAGCCAGTTAAAGCAGGTGATCGAACGGGTGGCTCCGACCAACAGCCGCATCATGATCACTGGCCCATCGGGGGCGGGCAAGGAGCTGGTGGCGCGCGCCATTCATGCGCAATCGAGCCGCGCCAATGGGCCTTTTGTGACGGTGAACGCTGCAACCATTACGCCCGAGCGTATGGAGATCGAGCTTTTCGGCACCGAAATGGATGGCGGCGAACGCAAGGTCGGCGCTCTGGAAGAGGCGCATGGCGGCATTCTCTATCTCGATGAGATTGCCGATATGCCGCGGGAAACCCAGAACAAGATCTTGCGTGTTCTGGTCGATCAGCAATTCGAGCGCGTGGGTGGCACCAAGCGTGTGAAGGTCGATGTGCGCATTATTTCGTCGACAGCGCAAAACCTTGAAGGCATGATTGCCGAAGGCACGTTCCGCGAGGATCTGTTCCATCGCCTGTCGGTCGTGCCGGTTCAGGTGCCGCCGCTGGCCTCGCGCCGCGAGGATATTCCGGCGCTCGTCGAATATTTCATGAAGCAGATTGGCGAACAGGCCGGCATCAAGCCGCGCAAGATACGCGAAGATGCTATGGCCGTGCTGCAATCGCATAGCTGGCCGGGCAATATCCGCCAGCTTCGCAACAATGTGGAGCGGCTGATGATTCTGGCGCGGGGCGATGACCCGGAAGCGCCCATTTCCGCCGATCTTCTGCCTGCGGAAATCGGCGATACCCTGCCGCGTGCACCAACGGAATCGGACCAGCACATCATGGCCCTGCCGTTGCGCGAGGCGCGTGAGCGTTTCGAGAAGGAATATCTGATCGCCCAGATCAATCGTTTTGGCGGCAATATTTCAAGAACCGCGGAATTTGTCAGTATGGAACGCTCGGCACTGCATCGCAAACTGAAATCACTCGGCGTATAAGAATAAAACGGCAGTTTGATAAAACGGAGCGCATATGCGGGTCATCGTTTGCGGGGCGGGGCAGGTCGGCTACGGTATTGCCGAGCGTCTGTCGGCAGAAGAAAATGACGTTTCGGTCATCGATACCTCGGCGCGTCATATCGAAATCGTGCGCGATACGCTCGATGTGCAGGGTTTTATCGGGCATGGCTCGCATCCCGATGTGCTGGCGGCAGCAGGCGCTTCCGAAGCGGACATGATCATCGCGGTGACGCTTTCCGACGAGGTCAATATGGTGGCCTGTCAGGTGGCTCATTCCGTCTTCAATGTGCCGACCAAGATTGCCCGTATTCGCGCCCAGTCCTATCTCAATGACGAGTATCAGGACCTTTTCCTGCGTGAAAATCTGCCGATTGACGTAATCATCTCGCCGGAACTGGAAGTGGGCGAGGTGGTGTTGCGCCGCATCGCGCTTCAGGGTGCCAATGACGTGCTGCGCTTTGCCGATGACAAGGTGATCGGGCTGGCGATTGAATGTCTGGATGAATGCCCGGTCATCAACACGCCGCTCAAGCAGTTGACGGACCTGTTTCCTGATCTGGCGGCAACCGTTGTCGGCGTCATTCGCAATGACAGCCTGTTCATTCCGCGCTCGACCGATCAGTTGCATGCGGGCGATCTTGCTTATGTGGTCACGACCCGCGAGCAGGTGCGGCGGACCCTGTCGCTTTTCGGTCATGAGAAGCCGGAAGCCAATCGAATCGTGATTGCAGGCGGCGGTAATATCGGGCTTTATGTCGCCAAGGCCATCGAACAGCGCAAATGGCAAACCCGCGTGAAAATGATCGAAAGCGAGCATGAGCGCGCCTTCGCCATTGCCGACCAGCTCAGCCGTACCATGGTTTTGCATGGAAGCGCTCTGGATCAGGCGCTGTTGCAGGAGGCGGAAGTGCAGGATGCCGACCTGATGGTGGCGCTGACCAATCAGGAACAGGTCAATATCCTGTCCAGCATCATGGCCAAGCGTCTGGGCTGCAAGACCAGCATGGCGCTTCTCAATACTGGCGCCTATCAGGATTTCACGCAGATGGTCGGGATCGATGCCTATATCAATCCCAAGGCGGTGACGATTTCAAAAATCCTCCAGCATGTGCGGCGCGGGCGCATTCTTGCGGTCTATAGTGTCCATCGCGATATGGCGGAAATCATTGAAGCGGAAGCGCTGGAAACCTCGTCACTGGTCGGCGCACCCTTGCGCGATCTCGATCTGCCGGTGGGCTTGCGGATCGGCGCTGTTTATCGTGATGGTCAGGTCATGCGTCCCAACGGGGATTTGCGCATAAAACCGAAAGATCGCGTCATTATTTTTGCGACCTCGGAAGCGGTCAAGCATGTGGAGCAAATGTTCCGCGTCAGTCTGGAATTTTTTTGATTATACAAATAATTGCCTGAATAAATTGAGGCAATGGATTTGAGGCATAAATGGATATCTGTACCTTCTGGTATGGGCCGCGACTGCGGGAAGTGGATCGTATCTGTCTGGCATCCATGGTGATGACAGGCCAACGCGTCAAACTGTTTGCCTATGCACCCGTCGAAAACTTGCCCGCAGGCGTCGAACTGCATGATGCAAGAGCGATCTTGCCGGAAGAGACGTTCAAACGCCTTGATCCCAATTATCCCGATTTTCGGACATGGCGCACGGTCGTGCAGTTCAGCGATCTGTTTCGCATCATGCTGATGAAACACCAGCAGGGCGTCTGGCTCGACACGGATGTCTATCTGTTCAAACCATTCCACCCGGACCCGACAGTGCCTTATCTGGCGCGTGAAAACTATTTCCGGGTCGGTGTGTCGGCTTTGTACCTGCCGCCTGACAATCCGATCATCAAGGAATTCGAGGATTATATTGTCGCAAGTTATCCGTTACCACGCTGGCTGGGCATTCGCCGGGGCTTGCTGCGTCCGCTATGGTACAGGCTGACGGGGCAAGAAGTGACGCCTGCTGCGATGGGGATCACCGTTTTTGGCAATGACGGCATTTCCCGCCTAGCGAAAAAATACGGGTTTTTCAAGAGTGCCGCGCCGCAGGAGAATTTCTATTACTGGGTCGGCAAGCATGCAGCCCGCATCTATAATCCCCGCTATGGTCTGGAGCCTATGCAGCACCCCGATTTTATCGGCTTTCACATTCACCAGAAGCATAAGGACGTGGTTTCGTTTCAGCCCGGCAGCTTTTATGTCTGGGCGGTCGAGCGTGTTACACCTGTTGTGGATAGCATAAATGATGATCACGAGGCTCATGAAAGCCACGTTTCTCTTTCGTCAGACGAATTGCCGACCTTAGACTAAATGTCGGTTGCACAAAAAATCTCATCCTGTTAACCGGAATGTGAGCGCGAAGCAGTTGTCTTTCCACAGCAATTGCGTTCGGGTGCCGATTTATCGCCTCCCGGTGCTTGATTTATGTGCATGCGCATGTTCGTCTGGCGCATCGCGAATAGGCTGCTGATCGATTAAAGGAATAAAAACAATGGCTGAACGATCGCAAAATCTCCAGGACCTTTTTCTCAATTCCGTCCGCAAGCAAAAGATCACACTGACGATCTTTCTGATCAATGGTGTCAAGCTGACTGGCAACGTCACCTCTTTCGATAATTTCTGCGTGCTGCTTCGCCGCGATGGTCATTCCCAGCTTGTCTATAAACATGCTATTTCAACCATTATGCCGAACCAGCCGGTACAGATGTTTGAAGGCGAGGAAGCCTGAGCCTTCCCGCTTCACAGGCATATGTGACGAGAGCGCTTTGATCCGTTCAATCGGGTCGGCGCTCTTACACATTGTTTTTCGGTTTGACGGGTTTGGTTTGAAACCTGCGGTTTGACGTCCTATTTCATGTTATGAATGTTTTTTTGCCTGTTCCCCGGAGTCAATCCATTTGTCCAGTCCGACAGACAACCACGCATCGCCTGGCGATGTGCAAAACGGCTTTGGCCTTGTAGAACCGGAGCCAACCCGCGCTGCGGTCGTGGTTCCGATCCTGCCTGAACGCCACCACAGCGCTTCCGGCGAGGATGGCGCACGCCCACAGTTCCAGCGTTCCAATGAAGCGCGTCTTGAAGAAGCGGTCGGACTGGCACGCGCCATCAGCCTTGATATCGTTCAGGCGGAAATCGTCCTTGTCGCCAATCCACGCCCTGCGACCCTTCTGGGAACCGGCAAGGTCGAGGCCATTGCCGAAATTATCGAGGAGCTGGGTATCGGGCTTGTGATCGTCGATCATGCGCTTACACCCGTCCAGCAACGCAATCTGGAAAAAGAATGGAACGTCAAGGTCATAGACCGGACGGGGCTTATTCTTGAGATTTTTGGCGAGCGTGCACGCACCAAGGAAGGCGCGTTGCAGGTGGAACTGGCGCATCTCAATTATCAAAAGGGGCGTCTGGTCAGAAGCTGGACCCACTTGGAGCGTCAGCGCGGCGGCGGCGGTTTTCTTGGTGGTCCCGGTGAAACCCAGATCGAAGCCGACCGGCGCATGTTGCAGGAGAAAATCCTGCGCATCAAGCGGGAGCTGGAAACGGTTGTGCGCACCCGCACGCTGCATCGCCAGAAGCGCCGAAAGGTACCGCATCCGGTCATTGCGCTCGTCGGCTATACCAATGCCGGAAAATCGACGCTGTTCAATCGCATGACCGGGGCGGAGGTGCTGGCTGAGGACATGCTGTTTGCGACGCTCGATCCGACCTTGCGCCGTATTCGCCTGCCGCATGGTGAAACCGTGATCCTTTCGGACACGGTGGGATTCATCTCCAACCTGCCGCACCATCTGGTTGCAGCTTTCCGGGCCACATTGGAAGAAGTGGTCGAAGCCGATCTTATCCTGCATGTGCGCGATATGTCCGACCCCGACAATGCCGCGCAAGGCGAGGATGTCGAGACTATTCTGGCGGGCCTTGGTGTGGAGCCACATGACCGCAAGCGGGTCATCGAGGTCTGGAACAAGATCGACAATCTCGACGAAAGCGGTCGCGAAGCGGCATTGCGCCTTGCGGCGGCGGGCAGCGAAGATGGCCGTCCGATCCCGCTTTCGGCCCTGACGGGCGAGGGCGTTGACAGGCTGCTTGCGCTGATCGAGTCACGGATTGCAGGCGCGCTCGTCTCGGTTGATGTCGTGTTTTCGCCTTTCGAGTTGCATTTGCTCGACTGGATTTATCGTCACGGCAGTCAGGTGAAACGCGAAGACCTTGAAGACGGTTCTGTGCGCATTCACGCGCAATTGACCGAGACGGCGCGCAAGGTGCTGGATGAAAAGCGCGGCATCAAGCCCGAAAGGCCCGAGGAAGACTGGTGATGACCGGGACTGAACCTTGTTTGGCAAGGCGCGCGTTTTCACAAAATTAGTCATGACCACGGGAAAGCGCAGCACCACTTGCGAAACAGGGGCGCAACGCCCTATGTATGGACTTGAGACGATTCAAATACTCACTTCGCCATTCCTATATCCAGAGGCCCATAATGAGAGATCCGATCGAAACCGTCATGAACCTCGTGCCGATGGTGGTCGAGCAGACCAACCGTGGCGAGCGGGCCTATGATATTTTTTCGCGTCTTCTGAAAGAACGCATTATCTTCGTCAACGGTCCCGTCGAGGACGGCATGTCGATGCTGGTTTGCGCGCAGCTTCTGTTCCTTGAAGCGGAAAATCCGAAAAAAGAAATCAACATGTATATCAATTCGCCCGGCGGCGTGGTCACGTCCGGCATGGCGATCTATGATACGATGCAATTCATCAAACCCGCCGTCTCCACCCTTTGCATGGGGCAGGCGGCTTCCATGGGCTCGCTTCTGTTGACCGCCGGTGCGACAGGCCAGCGTTATGCGCTGCCCAACGCCCGCATCATGGTGCACCAGCCTTCTGGTGGCTTTCAGGGGCAGGCGTCCGACATCGAACGTCATGCGCAGGACATCATCAAGATGAAGCGCCGCCTTAATGAAATCTATGTCAGGCATACGGGCCGCGACTACGAGACCATTGAACGCACGCTTGACAGCGATCATTTCATGACCGCGCAGGAAGCGCTGGAATTCGGGCTGATCGACAAGGTTGTTGAGTCGCGCGATCCCGGCGAGAGCGAATCAAAGTAGGTTTGCAGAATGCTGAGCCTTTTTTGCTGTTCCGTCACAAAAGAGGCTCAATTCTTCGAGCTACGTGATTATTGGTGTTATTGCGTTAAGTATCTGTTCGGGTTCCGCCGCTACAGTTGAGTGGATTACGCCGAATCTGCGCCGCAAACTGATTTTTCATTTGTTCGCGCGCGCAGCTTCTGCAAAAGTCGCCAGATGACACTTGTTGTTGTAGCATCTTAAGGTGATGGAGCTACCGGCTCATGGACTGTGATGGGGCACAACTTTTTGCCCTCAATGGTTCTTCAGTCGGAAGAAACGATCGGAAGAAGATTCAGGACTTGTTCCGATCAATTGAAAGGAAACTGCGATGAGCAAAGTCAGCAACGGCGGCGGCGATTCCAAGAACACGCTCTATTGCTCGTTCTGCGGCAAAAGCCAGCATGAAGTGCGCAAGCTGATTGCAGGCCCAACCGTTTTCATCTGCGATGAATGCGTCGAGCTTTGCATGGACATCATCCGCGAGGAAAATAAGACCTCGATGGTGAAGTCACGCGAAGGTGTTCCGACACCGCAGGAAATCATGGCCACTCTGGACGATTATGTGATCGGCCAGAAAGACGCCAAGCGTGTTCTCGCGGTTGCGGTGCACAAT
>JAATGD010000291.1 GCA_015654965.1 Hyphomicrobiales bacterium | reverse complement strand
TAATTTCAGTCGCCAGAACTCCATAAGGTATGATGTTTCGCGCATTAGCATAATTCAGGAAACGATTTCCAAAATCGGGAACGGAAACGCATGGACAGGCTGGATAGAAAAATACTGCGCTTATTGCAGGAAGACGCAACATTGGCTGTGGCGGACATCGCCAAGAAGGTTGGGTTGTCCACCACGCCATGCTGGAGACGTATCCAAAAGCTTGAGGAAGACGGTGTCATCAAGCGCCGCGTGGCAATACTCGATCCGGTGCGCGTCAATACGCGTGTGACGGTTTTCGTGTCGGTGCGCACGGGTTCGCACAGCCATGAATGGCTCAAGCGCTTTTCGGAAGTGGTGCAGGAATTCCCCGAGGTGATCGAATTCTACCGCATGAGTGGCGATGTCGATTACCTGTTGCGCGTCGCTGTCCCCGATATTGCCGCCTATGACGCTTTCTACAAGCGGCTGATCAGCAAGATCGAAATACGTGACGTGTCGTCATCCTTTGCCATGGAACAGATCAAATATACGACCGAGTTGCCGCTCGACTATATGGTTCTCGACAAAGAGAATAATTGAGCTTTATCCGATAAAGAAAAGCCCCGGATTTTCCGGGGCTTTTTTATTAATGCGTGGAAGCAGTAACGCCTGCCTGCTCGAAGGTCGCCATGCCGCTATGGGTGAGTGCTGCCGCCTTCACAATACTGGCTGCGAGTGCCGCCCCCGTACCTTCGCCCAGCCGCATACCGAGCGACAGAAGCGGTTCCTTGCCCAGTTTTTCGAGCAGTTTTTTATGTCCCGGCTCGGCCGACACGTGACCGAAAAGGCAATGGTCGATGCTTTCCGGGTTTGCGGCATACAAAACGGCGGCTGCGGATGTAGCCACAAAACCATCGACGATCACCGGAATTTTCTCCATGCGGGCGGCAAGAATGGCGCCTGCCATGGCGGCGATCTCGCGCCCGCCAAGGCAGCGCAGCACTTCCAGCGGATCGCTGAGATGCGGCTGGTGCAGACTGACCGCCTGCTGCACGGCAGCAAGCTTGCGCTGCAACAATTCGCCTGTGGAGCCGGTTCCCGGTCCGACCCAATCCTCCGCCGTGCCACCAAAAAGCGCCAGCGCGATGGCTGCGGCAATGGTCGTATTGCCAATCCCCATTTCGCCGATGCACAAAAGATCGGTGCCCCCAGCAATCGCTTCCATGCCAAAAGCCATGGTGGCCGCACAGGTGCGTTCGTCCATGGCTGGCTCTTCGGTGATATCGGCGGTCGGGTGTTCCAGCGCCAGATCGAAAACTTTCAGTCCCAGATCATTGGCGATGCAAAGCTGGTTGATGGCAGCCCCGCCCGCGGCGAAATTCTCCACCATCTGCGCTGTGACGCTTGAAGGGAAAGGCGTGATGTTTTTGGCAGTCACCCCGTGATTGCCTGCAAAGATTGCAACCAGCGGACGGGTAATCTGCGGCGTGCGCTTTCCGCTCCATGCGGCAAGCCATGCGACGATTTCCTCAAGACGTCCCAGCGACCCCGCAGGCTTGGTCAGGGTCAGCTCGCGCTCGCGCACGGCCCTCTCCGCCCCCAGATCAGGACCGGGAAGATTGCGGATCAATTCGCGGAAATCGTCAAAAGGCAGGCCACTGGCACTCATATCATTCAGTCCATTCGATCTGGGAGGATGCAAAACTTTCCGGCTCGTCCTATAAGCACTGAAGCGATTTTTCAAATCACCTCTTGAGAACCGTGCTTTTTTGCAACGCAATATCACGGCCACGCGAAGGATAAGTTGTTGCGGAGCAATAAGTTGCAGCAGACAAACCTGTTTGGCGATACGATCAGCTCGCTCGGCTTTTTAAGCCGCCTTCCCTTGCCTGCAAGCCTGAACAAGCACGATTCGTGGCCTTTAAGCACACGCGCCTTTCCGCTTGCGGGCGGCATATTGGGCTTTCTGGGCGGGGTCACCCTCTTCATCGCCAATATGCTGCATCTTCCCGCCCTTGCCTGCGGCTTTATCGCCGTCGGAGCACTTGCAGCCATGACCGGCGCTTTGCATGAAGACGGGCTTGGCGACACAGCGGACGGTTTTTTTGGTGGGTCCAACCGCGAGCGCCGCCTCGAGATCATGAAAGATTCGCGCATCGGCACATTTGCCGCCATGACGCTCATCATCTGGTCCGGCACCAAAGCCGCGCTTCTGGCAACCATTCTGGAACGCGCAGGTCCCGGCCATGCCATGCTTGCGCTGATAGCATCGGAATCGGCAAGCCGTGCCGGTATGCTCGCGCTCTGGCACGCGCTTCCCTCCGCGCGCCCCGGCGGCCTTGCCGACAGCATCGGCAAGCCGGACTGGGAAACACTCGTCTGCGCGAGCGGTCTGGGCTTTTTTCTTCTCCTCCTTGGGCTGATACCTTCGGGCGGTTTGGCAGCCCCCCTGAATGCCTTGGTGCTTGTCATCCTGTCGCTATTTGCCTTTTCCAGATTTTGCATGGCAAAAATCGGCGGACAGACAGGCGACACATTGGGGGCCGCGCAGCAGATCGCGTCACTTGCGGTCCTGATCGGCCTTGTCATGGCGCTTTGATGCAACCACATTTCAGCAATGAGCACAGCGACAATCGAATCACCGTGTATATTGGTATGCACGATGGATATGAGAACCGGCTTTTGTCTGGGCTGCGCGCGCACGCTCGATGAAATTTCCCGCTGGTCGCGCATGGATGCACAGGAGCAAAGCGATATTCTGGCACTCCTGCCGGAACGACATAAGATTTTGGCCGAATGAAAGTGATCTGATGGGGCGTTTTTTCTGGTTTATCATCGCGGCAATCGCAATCGTGATCCTGTTGCTCATGTCGGGCGGCGATGAAGGCACCACACTGGGCCTTGCCAATGACAATTTTGCCCGCGCCGCCTATATGGGCATATGGGGCGTGGTTCTGGCATCAGGCATTCTCGCTTCGGGCGTAAAACTTTCGGATTTCGCGCGCAACATGGCCATATGGGCGGTGATCATTCTCGCGCTAGTCGCAGGCTATCAATACCGCTACGATCTTCAGGATGTGGGAAGCCGCATCACCGCTGGCCTTATTCCCGGAAGCCCCATCTCAAGCCGCAATTCCGAAGGCTCGCTTACCGTCACGCTTGCAAAATCCGCCAATGGCCATTTCGAGGTCAATGGCCGCGTCAACGATGCGCGCGTGCATTTTCTGGTCGACACCGGCGCATCCTCGGTTGTCCTCTCACGCGAAGACGCCGAACGCGCCGGACTGGACACATCCACGCTGCGCTATTCAGTGCCGATCATGACCGCTAACGGCAATGCGACAGCGGCCAGCATTACGATTGCCAGATTGCAGATCGGCGATATCGAACGGCACAATATCCGCGCCATGGTCACACAAGAAGGATTGATGTCCGGCAGCCTGCTCGGCATGAATTTCCTGCAAACGCTCGATGGTTTTACGGTGCGTGGCGATCAGTTGATCCTGATCGACTGATCCTTAAGCCTTCACGCGGCTTCAGCGCAGGCCTCTATCACTTCCCCATAAGCCTGACGCAGCACATCGCTTGTAGCACCGGGCTTTGTCGCGTCGGTGGAAAGCATCTGCCGCCAGCGCCGCGCTCCGGGCTGGCCGCTGAAAAGTCCGACCATATGGCGGCTTATATGCGAAAGCCTGCCGCCTGATGCGATATGCCGATCGACATAATCGCACATGTGCTCGATAATCGCGGCCATGTCCAACGCCTGCGGCGCATCACCATAAAGACGCGCATCAACATCGGCCAGCAAAGCGGGATTGTGATAGGCGGCACGGCCCAGCATCACCCCATCCACATGCGTCAGGTGCGTATCTGCCTCATCAAGTGTGGTTATGCCGCCATTGATGGCAACAAAAACATCACCCAATCGCTGTTTGAGGCGATAGACGCGCTCATAATCAAGCGGCGGCACTTCGCGATTTTCCTTGGGCGAAAGACCTTTCAGCCACGCCTTGCGGGCATGAACCCACAAGGCATCAGCACCGGCGTCAAGCACGCGGTCTGCCAGTTGATCGAGCGCCGTCTGCGTATCCTGATCATCGACCCCGATACGGCATTTGACGGTAACGGGCACCGATACAGCTGCTTTCATGGCGGCGATGCAACGTGCGACGACATCGGGCGTCAACATGAGACAGGCACCGAATGTCCCCGACTGCACGCGGTCCGAGGGACAGCCGACATTGAGATTGATCTCGCCATAGCCGAAATCAATGCCGATTTTCGCGGCCTCCGCGAGTTTTTGCGGGTCCGAGCCACCAAGCTGCAAAGCCACCGGATGTTGCGTCTCGTCAAAGCCGAGAAGACGTTCGCGGAGGCCATGAATGGCGGCATCCGCCACCACCATTTCGGTATAAAGAAGAGCACGCTTTGAAAACAGCCGGTGAAAAAACCGGCAATGACGGTCACTCCAGTCGATCATCGGCGCAACGGCAAAACGTGGCCTTAGCAAATTCAATGAGTCCGTGTCTTTTCCGTAGCTTATCGGCATTTCTTACCTGTCGATTTCATCTCATTTGATCCTCTTTACGTCTGTTTTGACGTGGAGTACAACACGTCTGCCGTACTTTTGGAGGATGTTGTACTGATGGGAACGCTAATCGAGCGCCCACGAGCCAATGGATCAAGTGTGGCCTGCCCCGATGAGGTGATCCGTTGTAATGTTAGTGCATGATCGGTCTGCTTGCCACTGCTGGTGTTGACGCTGGCCCATTTTGTGGAGGTCAGACGGCTGGTTCGGGTGCCGGTGGCTTGTAGCCCAGTGATGAATGGGGCCGCACGGTGTTGTAGTGCTGTCTCCAGTTTTCGATGATGATCTTCGCCTCCTTGAGCGTGTAGAAGATTTCGCCGTTGAGCAGTTCGTCACGGAGTTTCGAGTTGAAGCTCTCGCAATAGCCGTTTTCCCACGGACTGCCCGGCATGATATAGGCGGTTTTGGCACCGACTGCTGCGATCCACTCCCGGAGGACTTTGGCGATGAACTCCGTGCCGTTGTCAGAACGAATATGGGTGTGGATGCCGCGCAGGATGATGAGGTCGGCAAGCCCGTCTCTCGGACACCTTCAGTTCATCGATCACATGGTCCACGCAAGCGTGGCGACGGGCGGGGCTCAGAAGTTTCCCTTGGCGGCCTCCGCTAAAATCATCTTGTCCAAGGTGAGGTCGGAAACGGCGCGCCGAAGCCGGGCATTCTCCGCTTCCAGCTCCTTCAAGTGCTTCATCTGGTCGCCCTTCAAACCGCCGTATTCCGACCGCCACCGGTAGTATGTAACTTCCGTCACGCCTATCGACCGGATCGCTTCCGCCATCGATTTTCCCTGCGCATTCAGAACGTCAACCTGACGAAGCTTCGTGACGATCTCTTCTGCCTTGTGTCTTTTCGCTGCCATTTCAATGTCCTTCTGAGGCTCATAAGCCATACGTCATGAAGGATCACTTTTCAGGGGGCAGACCAAGCAGAGCATCCAGAGATAATCAGACATGCCATATTGCCCAGGGTGCAGATCACCAAAGGCCAGATAGGCAGGTCTCCGACAGCGTCCAAGCGCATTGTCGGTTGAACTCACACCATTTCTGGGTAGAGTGAAATCTCCCACTTTAACAAATTGGGCCTGAGCAACTGGAACGGTAATGTTCAAAGAGCATATTCATCCGACAGACTTGCCGCTTTTTTCCGAAGATCTCGACCTATGCCAGCGCGTTTTCAATACTATTCGCACCGAGCTGGATATGCCCAAGAAATCTCCGGAAAGCGACCTGCTCGCCTCGCACATCATAAATTTTTACAAGCGGGGCGTCAGAGATGAGACGCATCTGCTGCTGATGGCGCGTACAGCTGCGATCAGTTGAACGCTGAATTGTGCGGCAACGCCGTCGAAGCCCAATCCCACGCCGAGGTGTAGATCTGACAATATGCCTTATGTCTGCACCGATAGTATCAGAGATGATAACTCGATCTGACTAATTGACGCTACGGGAGGTTCCGATAGTCTGCGGCCTTGCGGTTGGGGGCCGCATCAGAGGCTGCCGGGTATTCTTGTATTTCGTAGGAATCCAGCAGCCTCTTTGCGACCGGGCTAGCCCTACCAGGAGGGGTAAATTCGGAAAGATTAATGACGATCGCCGCGACCGATAGGCCGGATAGTAGTACTGCCCGCGCGAGGAGAGGTACGCTCCATGCATGACGAAGCAAGCGGCAAACGTCGAGGATGAGTTTCATGGAATGTCCTCTTCTGGGTGGTCTATTGATTGAAGACCGTAGGCAGGATCGAACCCTCAGCCTGCCATTGCCATTAATCGTCGGAATGGAGTAGAAAACGAGTGACGGGGGCGTCACATTCGAGCAGTCGGATTATGAAACCGGAAGAGAACGCTCCCTCAGACTTCCTCTCAGAGGAAACGGAAATCGCCGCCCGCGAGCTTGTTTCCAAAGCTCTCAGGGAAAATCGCCACCCGCTAATCATCAGACTGACCCTCACCGATGAAGGACAGCCTGCGGGTCGCTATCAGGTGACAGTGCAAAAGCTTGATTAGCGCCTTGTCAGATAAAAGCACCCCTCTGTTCTACCGGCCATTGGTAGCCAGGTGCCTGGGAGTAGAGCATTGGCTTATGATTGGGACGGCGCACGAACGCGCCGCGTTATTTTGCTCAAGATGGCCATTGTCGCGCTGGCGATAACAACCGTGATCCTTGTTCCGGCAATCGCATTGATCAAAACACACT
>JAATGD010000038.1 GCA_015654965.1 Hyphomicrobiales bacterium | reverse complement strand
TGTTCAGCGGCGTTTCCTCTACAATCCGCCCAACCGCGGGCAGACCGGTGATGTCGCTGAGTAATAGAACCCAATCACAATTTTCGGGAAGTTTATAACGTCCACCGGGAGGTCCGATCCCTATCTTCTGTCCAACATCCGCATTCATTGCCCAACTGGATGCCCGACCGCCTTCGTGAATAACGAAATCGACCGTGAGAACACCCTTATCTGGGAGCCACTTCCGGACAGTGTATGGGCGGCTTTCACACGCCACCCGCCCTGATGGGGTCTGCCAGCCAGTGTCGATGAAGACAGGAAGAACGATTTCTCCCGTGTCATCATGGGGAAACACCAAACGTATCCACTCATCAGTCTTGCCTGACGATGTGAACCCAGACAGATCGTGGCTCCCCAGTTCCAGACGGATCATGGAAGGCGTCAGAAGCTTTTTACCAATCACCTCGCCCATCAGATATTTTGGAGCGGCCACAGTCAGATACTCCCAAGTGAAGCAGCAATGCGGTCGAAGAACGTACCAAAGGCAAAAGGGACGGATAAAACGCTGAGTGCCGAGGATGCCCAGACGAGAGCGGGATCATCAAGGTAAACACAGTGTCCATCGCGAATGGCGCGATTCTGCTGGAAAAGGCTGTTGTTCTTGACTGCGTCCGCAATCTCCGCGCCGTATCCGAGAATAAAGACATCGGCTTCAAACCGATCGATGTTCTCAAGGCTGACATTCGTGCGCCATTTCTCAGGATTGGCGTCGCCCAATAACCTGATTGACGGTGCAACCTTCAACCCAAGTCTTTGAAGCATCGCAATACGGGCATCCGCAGGAAGATAGACGGCAATGTTCCCTTGCCCGGCTGCGTAAGCCCCGAACAGAAACGTCTTGCCGCGCGTTATCGGATTGGATGCTGCAAGTTTGTCCAGAAAGTTTTCCGTCTTCTGGACAAGATTTGCCGCATCCTCACTGCAGCCAAGTGCTTTGCCGATAAAGGCGGTCTGCTCCTGCCAGGCCAGACTTGCATTTGTGGATTGATGGACGATCGTGGGTGCTATTTGTTGAAAGCGCCTGAACGATGTCTCCTCAAATTTTGAATATGCAGACAGGATAATGATGAGATCCGGTTTCAAGGAGGCGATCTGCTCGTAATCCGTCAGTTCGGCTTGCAGGAGAACAGGTGTTTTTGCGCCAAGCACTTGTTTGTTCCAGGGCAGAATACCCGTGTCGAACAAGGCGCGTTTTTCCATGGCAATGGGCACATGGCCCAGCGCAAGGACGATGTCTTCACAATTCCACCCAAGCGCCACTATGCGTTTGGGTTCGGTCAGAATTGTCGTGTCACCGAATTCATGGGTAATGGTCAGCGGAAAAGAAGCCGCACTGCCTTTTGCAACAGCCCGCGTCCCACATGGCAACAGCGATGCGAGAAATCCGGCGCACACGGATCGTCGGCTCAACTGCGAGGGCGAAAAGTGCAATGTGTTCATGACAACTGCCCAAAACGTTATATACGTTGGCATCCTCTGAGTAGTGGCCGACATGTGATGTCGGCCACTGTCTATCCGGCTAAAACTTGTGGGAAAGCTTCAGCGTGAAATTTCGTGGATCGCCATAATTTCGCGTATTGTAGAAATTGACCTGCGAGAAATATCGCTCGTTGAATATGTTGTTCGCATTGAACTGAAGCGCGGTCTTTTCGGTAAAATCATATCGAGCCATCAAGTTGACAACAGCATACGACTTCTGCTCAGCGCGCCGTTGAACGAGCTCGCCGCTCCCGTCCGCACCCCATACCGTAGCCCAAACGCCGCTTTGCCATCTCATGCCACCACCAACAGTCAATTTTTCAAGCGCCCCGGAGAACTGGTATGTCGAATAAAGATTGAAGGATTCGCGCGGAGAGGGCGTGTTCAGCTCTTTTCCATCCGGATCCTTGATATTGAACCGCGTATAGCCGCCCTTGATGTTCCAGTCGGGAAGAATTTCTCCACCCACCTCAACTTCAAAGCCTTTGCTTTCAGTCCCGTCGACACCGTAATAGGCTTGGCCACCCGTTCCTGGCACCAACTCGTCCAGATCTGCCTCGGCAACATTATCCTGCTTGGTCATGAATACAGAGAAAGACGCATTGAGGCGATCATCAAAGAAAGCACCTTTTACACCGGCCTCATAGTTTTTGCCCTCTAACGGATCGAGATAATTGCCATTTCTGTCTTCATAGTCCTGCGGCTGGAAGATATCCGTATAGCTGGCATAAACGGAAATATTGTCGGTGACATCAAAGACCACGCCCGCATAAGGCGAAACCACACTGAACGTATCGGTCAGGTCGTTTCGGTAGTTGGTGTAACGCGCACCGACAATAAGCTTCAGTGGATCGGCAAGATTGAAGCGTGCCGCGCTGTAAAGGCCAACCTGCCGCGTGCGATTGTCAAGCTGACCCTTGGGATCATTCCAGAGAGGCTCGCTATAATCGCCATTCCAGTCGAGAAGACTTCCGGTATAGTCTTCACGATATGCCGCAGTGCGAACCGTGCCGTAGTTCTCCTGCCAGGCTGAGCTGCCACCAATCATGAATTCGTGAGAACGGCCAAATAGCTCAAAGTCGCCATCGAGCTTTGCATTAATTGCATGCTGTTCCCTGTATCCTTCGTACCACTCGGAATAGACTTTTGTGGTTTTGGAAGTCCAGGTCGACGGGTCGATAAGACCGCCTATGCTCATGCCCATCCTGGCATCGTATTCCTGCTTGCTATGGGTGTAGCCAAGCTGCCCTTTCCAACCGTTATCAAACAGGTGATCCAGCGTCACAAACTGGGTCTGGGTCGTGCTGTTCCACTGGGACCAGTTCGGGGCTCCATTGAAGGAAACAGGCCATTTGATTTCTTCACCATTGCTGAACCATCCGGCCCCCAGTGCTCCGCCCCACGTCGATGCCGTTGGCCGGTTGACTTGATAATCCGCACCCGCCCGCAGCGTGGTATTTTCTGTGATGTCCGCTTCAATCGTTCCGAAAAGCACACCTTTTTTCTTTTCATAACGGTCAATGAACGAGTCTCCGAGCTGACCTGCGGCTACGAAGCGCCCACGCACGGTTCCCTCTTTATTAAAAGGCGTCGACACATCTATTGTGCTTCGATAATTATTCCATGATCCGGCAGAAGCGCTTACCTCTCCAGTCAGTTTACTGCTGGTGGCACGCTTTCTGACAAGATTTATCGAGGCCCCGGGGTTGCCGGCTCCATTCATGAGCCCCGTCGCACCGCGAACGATTTCGACACGGTCATAAAGGATTGAATCGAGATCGGATTCTCCCGCTGCGAAGGCGGAGTTTAAGGTTGTAGGAACACCGTCATACTGATAGTTGTCGACGTTGAACCCGCGATAGTTGAATGAAGATCGCTCTGTGTCAAAGTTACTTTCGGAAACACCGGTTGTATTGCGCAGAATTTCTGTCAGTGAGCGAGCCCCCTGATCATCAATTTGCTGCCTCGTGACAACGGTAACGGCTTGCGGTGTTTCCCTGATCGATAATGGCAGGCCTGTCGCACTGCTCATCTGCGACGTGGTATAGGAGCCTGTACCTTCCGTCGTCGCGCCCTGGCCTTGAACAGTGATCGTCTCAAGGACCGTCGAGCCGTCGCTAACGGCGGCATCGACCGCACCAACTTTGGGGTCAACAAGGGCCGCCGAACCGGCAGCGCCAACACGGATGGCAATACCCGTACCGGCAACGAGCCGTTGCAGGGCGGCAGCCGGCGTCAACGAACCGTTCACTCCGCTAGACCGCTTGCCACGCACAAGTTCCGACGAATAACTGATCTGCCAACCGCTCTGGCCAATGAATGCATCAATCGCGGACGACAACGACTGCGCGGGAATCTGGAATCTGACGACATCGGATGACCCCGCTGCGGGCCGATTTTGGGCAATGGCTGAAGAATATGCGAATGCTGAAACACAACCAACAACGGTCGACGCCAGCAAGATTTTCGTCAGTTTTCTTCCCCTCGCCTGCCTTTTTGTCATTGCGATATGCGGCGTTGCCCGGCCCTGATCCATTGTCGGTTACCCTCTTCAAAACTGCCGAGGAACCGATCCGCACCGCGCGAAATCGCTACCCTCTAATACGTAGACGCAACGGGGATGGCCAGTCGGAAAAAAAACTTGGTCTTTTATCGCAAGATTATAAACCCGCCCGGAATCCGGGTCATGGAAACGCCTGCGGCATCGGCCAGAGTACGGATCGCCCCCTCAATATTGTCGAGGCGGTAGTTGCCCGTCACGACCAGGCGGTTGACGCGACTGTCAGCAACGAGAATGTTTCCACCGTAATATCGACGCAGTTCGGCAAGTACGCTTCCAAGCGGCACGTCTTCAAAGCTGATGCGCCCATCCCGCCATGCCAGTTTACGCCTTGCGTCGGTGTCTCTCACGGACGTTAGCGCCCGAGGCGTCGCAACGACCAATTGGCCGGGTTGCAACTCAACCTGCCCGCCTCCGTCACAAAGACAGGTCACATCGACAAGTCCGCGTTCAAGTACGACTTCGGTTTGCTCTTCATCCGTGCGAACAGAGAAGGCCGTACCTTTCACCTCCACCTCGCCGTATTCGCCTGCAACCCGGAATGGATGGTCGGGATCACGCTGAACGTCGAAAAAAGCTTCGCCTTGCAGAAGTCGTACCGATCGGCGACCGTCCGCGAAATCGATTGTCACCGCAGAAGCCGTATTGAGGACCATGGTCGAACCATCCGGCAAGGTGACTGTGGACTGATCGCCGGTTGCGGTAATATAGTCCGCTTGCCATGTCAGGAGAATGTTCGGCAATTGCCATGCGCCGAGTACAACAAGTACGATTGCGGCGGCAGCCGAAGCCCCCACCATCCACCGGGACGATTTCTTGTGCGTGGATTTTTCCGAAAGATATGTGTCGATCTGTGGCGTATCCAGCGCTGTCAAAGCGGATAGGAACGGTTTTGAACCCCATATTTCTTCAAGAGCACGAAACTCTTGCCCATGGCGGGGATGCTCTGTCAGCCATGCTCCGAATTTTTGGCGCGTGATTGTATCCGGCTCGACGTTGCGAAGTCGGGTGAACCATTCGAGTGCCGCATCGACAACCGGATCGTCGTGAGCATAGCCCTCGTCTGATATCTGCCTGTCATCCGAGCCGTTACGTCCCACCCTGAGCCTTCCATTCATTCATGCATCGCGGGTTCCTATAACCTAGACGTCCAGCGGTTGGGAATCCGGCAAAAATATTTAAGATCACATCGCAGACAAACAATGTACCGTAAAGTCGGCAGGGCATACCGGACCGACAGTTTCTGGGAATGTGCGTGCGGCTCATTTGCGGTCGTGTCGAGCCAAGGCGTCCCGGCAATGCGCCATCGCAAGCTTCAAATCGTTGAACACGGTCCGCTCGGAGATGCCAAGATGCCCGGCAATACGGTTGTTCGGCCATTCTTCAATGCGACTCAATACCATGACAGCCTGCGCACGCATCGGAAGTCCGGAAAGCGCGTCTTTAAACCAGCAAAGTTTCTGCCGGTCCATGATGACCTGTTCAATCGAAGCAACATTGTGAGGGATGTCATTGATTGCACTCTCATCGAGGCCTTCAGCTTCTACTGCCTTGCGAACCTTGCGACGGCGCAGATGATCCAGTGCAAGGTTTTTTGCCGTCTGGTGGAGATAGGCTTCAAGATGGTCAATCGGGCCATTTTCAACAGCTTTACGCGCCCGGATATACGTCTCCTGCGCGACATCTTCGGCGGTCTGCGGATCGCGCACTATACGCATGGCACTCCAGAGAAGAGATCGCCGGTGCGTCTCGAAGAGAGCATTCAAAACCGCTGACATTCATGCCCCCAGCAGCCACATCGGTTCAAAAGGCAGCCGATAGCAGCCTTCAATGCCTCGATAGAAAGCCGATTGATAAAATTAGGGAGCCTTATAGGGCCCATTTCAGATCCGATATCGTTCTGCATGGACAAAAAATAAGCCTATACAAATTGACCCTCAGGCGGGCAAGCCTTCCCACCTACAGTGTTCGCATTAGGTGTTTATGAAAAACGTTTCAACCAGCACTATTTAGAACTGATCCAAAGTGGAAATATCAGCCCGAGTAAACATGAGTATTACACACCGCTTTTGCCTTTGATTTTCCTATGAAGTTCACCCGGAATTATTGAGGCGTTCGCGCTAATAGCACTGATAGAAACTTTCAAGCTTGTTGTAAATTTATCACAAAAAAGCAAAGCGTTCGGCTGGATCAGTGTTGATCGTCCGATACTTCTTGCCGCAGCTTCGGCCCGTTGGCGAGTCTCCGGCCAAGCGCATCAAGAAACTTATCGTAGCGCTCCCCGCCTTTTGCCCTTGTTGCAGCCTGAAGAGCGTCTGGTATAGAAGTCGTCGATGTCAGCCAGGAACGGATAAACAAGGCAAAGGCTTCATTTGCTATGCCGATATCCCGCTCAAGCCGCTGGATGTTGCGGTCAATCCGGTCGAGACGTTTGCCAATCGCAGCTTCCTTACGCTCATCGGCATCGGGCGACAGAAACGACGCGATGGCAGCTTCTGCGATGAGTGAACCCGATTGGCCTCGACGTTGCGCAAAATCCGCAAGACGGCGCTTCAGATCAGAATCGAGATAGACGGAAAGCCTTTGCTTCTTTTCGGAACGTACGACCATGGACTCACAACTCCATGCCATCACCGGGATCCATCGAGACCTGCCGGGCAACCTGGCGCATATTGCGCGCCATTATCCTGCTTTTAACAGCATCGGGTTCTGGTTCATCCATATCGGGATCGAATTCATTGAAGGGTTCCTTGACGGCTTCAGCCGCTATGTCCTTGTGCGGCTTCGAGAGCGACCTTTGCTTTTGCAGTCGCGGCCTTGATTTTTCCGCCACCTTTTCCAGCTGGAGCCGCAATTGGCGGCAATGCCGCCCAATCGTCTCTACCTGAGGCAGGGAAAGCATTGATACTGGCTGGAACCGGAAGCAACCGCTCTTTGAACCGTTCATCCTGAAAGTAGCGTGCCTTTTTGGCGTGGATGGGTGGAATGCCTGCAATCATGACAATCTGGTCGTCGGGGGGAAGCTGCATGATTTCGCCGGGAGTCATCAACGCACGAGCGGTTTCCTGTCTCGATACCATTATATGAGCCAGCCACGGTGCCAGTCGATGCCCGGCATAGTTCTGCATGGCGCGCATTTCAGTGGCTGTTCCAAGCGAATCCAACACATGCTTGACCGCGCCAAGGCGAAGCCGCTGCTTCACAACATGCTCGGAGACGCCAAAGCGGACCGCGATTTCCGCCGCTCCCCAAGCGCGATTTTCCGCAAGCTCGCGGAACGCCTCGAACTGGTCGGCGGAATGCATGTTCGCCCGCGTCACATTCTCGTCAAGGCTGATTTCCTGCGGGTCATTGGCGATATTGAGAACGCAGCGAATTGGTTCCGTCTTCTTGATTTCCTTGCGCTTCAAGCGCAAAAGCTGCGCCAGCCTACGACATTCACCGATGGTCACGAAATAGAAGCCTGTCGTTTCGCCTGCCTCGTTCGCTTCCGGTTCCACCACCAGATTTTGCAGAATGCCTTTCGCGGCGATGCTGGCCGCAAGCGCCTCGATATGCGCCTCGCTGTGCGGGGTCTTGCGCGCATTACGGGGCGACTTCTTGAGTTCGTTGAGGGGATGAAGATTTCCGTGCCGGTCGCGGTTTCCGTGACAGGTTCCGCGTCCGGGGTGTTCGCGGGTTCTGATCATGGATACGGTCGAAGATAAAGGAATGGAGCCACTTCGAAGCCAAAACTTTCAAATGCTTTTATTTGAATACTCGCAAAGGGCCGTTTCCGAAAATCAGATCATTATAGCGACGTCGATGATCGCGCCGGAATTGGACGTTCCGGAAGTAACGGTGGGTGATTTCTATACCCACGACCAAAGAACTCTCGCGTTTGAAAGCCAATAATGGTGACCAAAGCAGTCGTCCTGAGCAACGGCACCTCGTTTGCTCAGATCGGAAAGGCTCAAAAAATTTTCAGAACAATCCTAAGAGCTAAAGCGGTCTGGCCTGCTGCCGGTTTTGTGGACACCGAGTTAAGGTGTTTCCAATGAAACTGGAGCGCATGAATGCAACGAAGGAAGTTCAGCCGCGAGTACAAGCTTGAGGCGGCGAAATTGGTGCGAGAGCGCGGGGTCACTGTTGCTCAGGCATCCCGCGATCTTGATGTTCATGAGAATGTCTTGCGCAAGTGGGTCAGGGAATATGGTT
>JAATGD010000220.1 GCA_015654965.1 Hyphomicrobiales bacterium | reverse complement strand
TTGCAGCCCTCGAACAGCTTGCAAGCACGATGGGTATTCGTTCCGCCAATATGCGTGCGCCCTCTGCCCCTTCCCAAAACAGTGGTCCATGGGGTAATGCAGGCAGTAACAGCAATGGCGGCTCCGGCTATCGGGGACCCTGATCATAAAAAGTAGAACAGCGTGAACGATAAAAATACCGCGCATCAGCGTGGACATAAAAAGCCGCAACCACAAAACAAGGCGACAGACCGCCCCGGCCTCGCTACGCGTCAATGCGCGGCGCGGTTGTTAGGCGCTGTTCTTGACAAGAAAACGTCGCTTGACGGCCTGACCGACAATAGCCACGGTCATCCGCAATATCTGGCGCTGGAACCACGTGACCGAGCGCTGGTTCGCGCCATTCTGGGTTCTGCCCTGCGCAATCGGGGGACAATCGAGCGTGCCATCAACAAGCGCCTCGACCGTCCTTTGCCGGAAAATGCGCTCGCACTGAAACATCTTCTGCATGTCGCGGTGGCGCAGATTTTCTATCTCGACCTGCCCGATCATTCGGCGGTCGATCTGGCGGTGGAAGCGGCCAATGCCGACCCGCGTAATCGCAAATATGCGGGTCTCGTCAATGCGCTCCTGCGCCGTCTTTCACGCAACAAGGAACGCGCATTGGCGCATAATCCACAACCGGAAACCAATGTTCCCGACTGGTTTGCGACCAGCATTCACCAAAGCTATGGTGCAGAAAAGGCAGCAAGCATTCTTGCCATGCATGCCTATGAAGCGCCTATTGATTTTACCGTGAAAGGCGACCCCGAAATCTGGGCTGAAAAACTTGGTGGTGTGGTTCTGCCCAATGGATCCGTGCGCATGCAAACGGTCGAGGGCAACCTCACGGACCTGCCCGGTTTTGCGGAAGGCGAATGGTGGGTGCAGGATGTGGCGGCCAGCCTGCCTGCGCGCCTGATGGGTGATATCAAAGGCAAACGCGTTGCCGATCTCTGCGCCGCACCCGGCGGAAAAACCGCCCAGCTTGTCCAGCAGGGCGCCGATGTCACTGCACTAGATCTTTCCGAAAATCGGCTGAAGCGCCTTGAAAGCAACCTCGAACGGCTTGGTTACAAAGCGCATATGGTTGCGACAAACCTGATGGATTTTGCACCGGAAGACCTGTTCGATGCGGTGCTGCTTGATGCACCATGTTCTTCGACCGGCACGGTGCGCCGTCATCCGGATGTACCATGGACCAAGTCGCCGCAGGATATCGAAAAACTTGCAGCACTTCAGGCAAAACTCCTTGAACATGCGGCGCGTCTGGTGAAACCGGGTGGTGTGATTGTCTTCTCCAATTGCTCGCTGCACCCGCTTGAAGGTGAGGAGATGGCGCGTCAGGCACTTGAAAAGAGTGATCTGGAGGCCTGGCCCATCATCCCGCAAGAATGCCCCGGATTTGCAGCGCTTGTGACGCGAGAAGGCTTTTTGCGTTCGACGCCTGCGGACCTTCCTGCCGACACATTTGACGACAATCCGCATATGGCCGGGATGGATGGTTTCTTCGCAGCCCGCTTCCGTCGCAAAAACTGACCACTGTAAACGGCGTTACATAACATTTCAGGCTCTCGAACCTGTTATGGTTAACGCTCGATTTACCATTCTCGTCAATCTTATATGAGCATGATTCCATATAGCGCGGTTCGCTTATGGAAATGATGCCAGCCAGGACCCGGCCATCTTCATGGCCGATTGATAATGATACACAATACGGAGAACGAAAGGGTGGCAATCGCGTTGAGCGAAACCCCGCATCTTTGGGGACTGGCTATTGCTCAAGCCTGGCGCAGGTTCAGCCGCCGCTTGCGCATGGGGCCGCTTTATCGCTGGCGATTTACCGGCTTCACCCCGGAGCGCATCCTTATCGCCCCTCCCGATCTTCGTGTCGCAGACCCGCAGCTTGCACAGGAATTCTACCACGGACGTTTCGCGCTGGCTGGCCGTCTGGTCGAAACCGGCGGGCTATCGCCTTTCGCTGTCATCCCTCCAACGCCTGAATGGGAAGCGGCGCTGCACGGTTTCGGCTGGTTGCGGCATCTCAAAAGCGCGGATAGCGAACTGGCCACCGCCAATGCGCGTGCGCTTGTCGATGACTGGCTGCAATTGTTCAGCAAGCGCCTTGAGGGGCTTGCATGGTCGCCGGAAGTCACGGCACAGCGCATCATCGCATGGCTGCAACATTCCAATCTCATCCTGCTGGGTGCGGACCTTCAAACCTATCGCAAGTTCATGCGATCGCTGGCCATGCAGGTGCGCTACTTACGCACTGTCGCCTCCGGCATGGATGACGGCGAGGAGCGGCTTCGCGCCCGCATTGCGCTCGCCTATGCAGCTCTCGCATTGCCGGTTTCGCCCCCCACAGCCCGTGCAGCCCACCGCAATCTCGAATATGAATTAAAACGGCAAATCCTGCCCGATGGCGGTCATATCTCACGCAATCCTGTCGCCATTCTCGAATTGCTGGCCGACCTGCTGCCCTTGCGCCAAACCTATGCCAATGGCACGGAATCCCCTCCCAAGGCCCTGATCGAAGCGGTCGAACGCATGTTGCCCGCGTTACGCTTCTTCCGTCATCAGGACGGCAATCTCGCTTTGTTCAACGGTGTTGGACCAACGATGTCAGAGCGCATCATTTCTGTCTTGCGCCATGATGAAATCGGTGGAGCGCCCCTCACCCACGCGCCCTATTCGGGCTATGAACGCCTTTCCATGGGCGGAACCACGATCATTGCCGATACAGGCCTGCCTCCCCCCGTGACCGTATCGCGTGATGCCCATGCGGGCTGCCTTGCATTTGAAATGTCATCCGGGCGGCAACGCTATATCGTCAATTCCGGCATCGACCGCTTTGGTCCACCGGAATTTCGCCCCTTGGGACGTTCAACCGCAGCCCATTCAACGGCAACGATCAATGACACCTCATCCTGCCGCTTCAGCCTGAATGCAGGGCTTTCCAACATGATTGGCACCCCGATCATCGCGGGACCCAGCCGTGTGCAGCGTGACCGCATTGAAGACACGGACCGGCAAGGTTTCGTTGCAAGCCACGACGGCTATGCGCGCCTGTTTGGTATTTATCACGAACGCCGACTGATCCTGTCCCACAATGGCAGCGTCATTCACGGAGCCGACCGTTTCTCGCGCGGTGATGGCATGCCGCTAAAAGCCAATGGGCGCAATAATATAACCGTGCGCTTTCATCTCCATCCCTCTGTCGAAACCTCCTTCGACGAGAATGGGCTTATCGTGCTTTCAGCCGACCGGGACGATACATGGGTCTTTTCGTGTTTTGAAGTCGCACCGCAACTGGAAGATTCGATCTTCTTTGCCGGATTTCGAGGACCTGTCACATCGACACAGATTGTCCTGTCGTTCCCTGCCTCTGATTTTCCGGAAGTCAACTGGCAATTCAGCCGCGTTGCACTGGGGGACTACCTGTAGCCTTGTGGTTTCAGGCTCTATTGTGCCCCCAATGCAAACCCAAACACGCTTTTTCTGTTTGCGTGACTATTCCCGATATTACCGTCTCGCCTTGATCGAATACAGAGAACGGATCAATGCGTCGATATCGGCATGGGTGTTGTATAGCGCGAAAGACGGACGTACCGATGCTTCAACACCGAACCGACGCAAAATCGGTTGCGCGCAGTGATGACCAGAGCGCACTGCTATGCCATCATTGGACAAGGCTTTGCCGACATCTTCGGTTTTCATGCCATCGAGCACAAAGGAAACCACACCGGCACGCTCTGTCGGATTGCCGATGATACGCACACCCGCAATCGCCCGAAGCTGACGCGAGCAATCCTCAATCAGTGCATGCTCATGGGCGGAAACCGCCTCCATACCCTGCTCTTCAAGATAAGCCAGCGCCGCCCCCAATCCGACTGCATCGGCAATATTTCCGGTCCCCGCTTCAAATAGTGCAGGCGCAGGCTGGTACTTGATCTCCTCGAAAGTGACATCGGCAATCATATTGCCGCCGCTCTGATAAGGCGGCATGCTTTCCAGCACATGTTTCTTGCCATAGAGCGCACCGATACCGGTCGGACCGAAAATCTTATGGCCGGAGAATACAAACCAGTCCGCATCGAGCGCCCGGACATCCGAGCGCATGTGCGAAACCGACTGCGCGCCATCCACCAGAACTTTTGCACCCGCGGCATGGGCCATGGCCACCATGAGTGCTGCTGGCGTCACGGTGCCAAGCGCGTTGGAAACCTGTGTCAATGATACAAGCTTGACCCTTGGTCCGAGCAGCTTTGCATAGTCTTCAATAATGATATCGCCATTATCATCGACGGGTGCGACTTTGAGCTTTGCACCAGACGCTTTCGCCAAACGATGCCATGGCACGATATTGGCGTGGTGTTCGAGATGCGTGATGACAATCTCGTCGCCCGGCCCGATATTGGCCCGTCCCCATGTATCGGCCACAAGGTTGATCGCTTCGGTCGTGCCGCGCACGAACACGATCTCGTCCACCGATGCGGCATTGATAAAACGCCTGACCTGCTCGCGCGCCGCTTCATAAGCATCCGTCGCGCGCCCTGCCAGCGTGTGCGCGGCACGGTGGATGTTGGAATTTTCGTGCTCGTAGAAATAGCTCAGCCGGTCGATGACCGCACGGGGTTTGGGCGTGGTCGCGCCATTGTCGAGCCAGACCAGCGGTTTGCCATTCACCCGCTCCGCCAGGATCGGAAAATCGCGTCTTGCCAGATTGGCATCGAAACTCTTGCCCGCTATGGGCAACCTCGCGCCAGATCCGGCGTCACTTCTGGCCTGTGCTGGCGTGGATGATGGTTTCAGAAAATAAGGCACATTGTTGCCAGCCCGTGCCGGAGACTGCGACGAGGCTCCAAGCAAGGCACGCAGTTCCGCTTCACCGGGAAGCGTCTCATCCAGTAAAGGAATGTCCAATGAAGGAATGGTTTGTTTTGAAAATGCCGGACGCGCAGCCGGAATATCCGTCACATATAATGCAGACTGAATTGGCGCATGGCTTTGTCCGGTCGAAGCGAGATTGGGATCCGGTGTCAGCGGAATAGCGCCAAAAGGAGCGGTCGCCGGAATGATGGGAACGCTGCCCGACACACCCGGCTGCGGGACATGCACTGAACCGACGGGCGCTGCAACCGGAGCCGCGGACAAGGCCTGAACAGGCAATGAAGGCGGCGCAAAACCGGGGCCTGCACTGGAAGGCGCATGAAGGCTGTTTGTATCTGTTCCAACAGGCAGAGAGGCTCCTCCGGGCAGCGCCCGGAAGAACTCATTGGCCATGCGCTCAAGAAGAGAGATGTCCGGAAACCCTGCGGAAACCGCCGGATCAGGGGGAAAAGAGGGAGCGCGATCCTCAGCCATAGTTGTGGAACTTTGTAATATCGACATCTTCCAGCACAGCGGCTGCATCCTCTGTCAGCACAGCAAGCGAGCAATACAGGGATACAAGATAGGAGGCGATAGCCTTGTCGTTGATGCCCATGAAGCGAACTGACAGCCCCATGCTCTGCTCACCGGGAAGGTTCGGCTGAAACAGGCCAACGACACCCTGCCGCGACTGCCCGACACGCAGAAGAATGATCGAGGATTTTCCGTTTTCGACGGGCACCTTGTTGGAAGACACAATCGGGATTCCACGCCATGTCAGAAACGGCGAGCCAAACAACGTCACCGTTGCCGGCGGAACACCGCGGCGCATGCACTCACGCCCGAAAGCAGCGATCGTGTCGGGATGGGCAAGGAAAAAGGCAGGCTCTTTCCAGACTTTCGCAATCAGACTGTCCAATGCATCCGGCGTCGGCAAACCGTTGGGGCTCTTGATGCGTTGCGAAGGGGCAATATTACGAAGAAGCCCATATTCCTCGCTATTTATGAGCTGGCTTTCCTGTTGTTCCTTGATAACCTCGATCGACAGGCGAAGCTGTTCGCCAATCTGGTTATGCGGAGAGGAATAAAGATCGGAGATCCGGGTATGGACTTCGACAACCGTGTTGACCGCGCACAGCATATATTCACGGGGATTCTCATCATAATCGACAAAAGTCTGTGGCAATTCGCGCTCATCGCGACCTGAGCATTCAACTGCGACGCGCTCTTCGTTCTTCACGCGGTTGACGCGTAGAATCCCCGCTTCGACCGGAAGCCATTCAAGGCAGTGCACCAGCCAGCGCGGCGAAATGCCGACCATCTGCGGTACTGTTTTGGTGGCATTGGCAAGCTGACGGGCGGCAACATCGCCCAAAGATGTGAAATGCTTCGGATCGTCCGACATTGTGATTACGTCCTGAATTGTTGACTTTGCAAAAGAAAGTAGAATTACGCCTACATGCGCCACAACTGCTTGTTCGACGCCTTTTATTACAATATCAAGTAATATATTTGCCCACAATATCCCTATAATAGAAATATTATCTAAAATATTTAGTGTTATTGTAATATACTTTCTTTCCTGCCTCAACTCGCAATAAATTAGGTAATTATACCCGCAAATCAGCGCCGTCAGACTGACCGCTCAAAGCCATGATGCGCCAATTATTGGCCGCAGCCCATCGCATTAAAATCACAAGAGATTTTGGCCCGATACGATTTAATGGCCGCGCATCGAGGATCAGAAGATCCTCATATGCAGGCTCCCAGCCCTCGGGAATTGGCTTGCGATTGTCATTCGCTTCCCAAAGCGCGTTTTTGATCTTGGTGCAGAGATAATCGCTATCGCAGAAGGCGCGCAGTTCTTTCATGGATTTACAAAACCATGATTTCAATTCGGGCGGCGATGGAAAATATCATCGTGACGCCAGCACAAGGTGCCATGAACAATTTCCTTATCTTCCAGTCTGCTGGCTCATTCTCAAAGCACCGGCCGGTCGCAACGAGAACCCCATATGCTCAAGTGTAGATATAAGGAGAATGGATCAGCAGGCGCGCAAAATACAAATCGACGTCCTCATTCGCAGACTGCGATTGCCGTTCTGTCGCCTCATTGACGAATGACGGCGATTGTCCGTCCCCCGCGCTATCGAGCGTTGAGAAACCAAACATGGAGAGAATGGTCACCCATGTGAAGAAAGGAAATACCGCTATTGCGATCATGATGAGCTGAACATTATTCATGATCAAAATATGAAGCTGTCCACCATCACCGTCAAAGATGGCGGCTCGATTTTGCAGACTGAATGGAGTTTTTCATGCTCGAATTTCGACGTCATGCAAATATAACTTACCTTTCGGCATATGATTGCTCATATGGCGGCATAATATAGCGATCGCGCCTTCAATGTCTGATTGAGCGCAGAATTCTGGACAAGTCCTATAGACAGGTCAAATAGCTGTTCTTCATCCCTTCATTGAGATGAGAGAATAATTCTGAAATAATTCAAGGCTCATGGATGGCGGCTACACAACGGCTAGAGCCTTTTCGCTAAAAGTACGCGAGCCTTTTGGCAAAGGATAATGCGATTGATGCCTTGCATGGAGATGACAGGCTGGTATCCGGCATTACTTTGACCTTGATTGCCTGTGTCTGAGAGAAAAACGGGGAACGAAACAGATTGGCGAGATCAGAAAATTCTGCAGAGAAAATCCTCAACATTGCGAGCGATCTTTTTTATCGCGAAGGCATCCGCGCAGTAGGCGTTGACCGCATCATCCTTGAGACAGGCATCGCCAAGGCGACGCTCTATCGCCATTTTGCTGGCAAGGACGATCTTGTCGCCGCTTATTTGCAACGCCGCCATGAGCGTGTGATGGCTGCAATGCAAGCAACCATTGCCAGCAAGGCGGGTGCGCGAAAAAAGATCATGGCAATCTTTGATGATTTACAGGCAAAAGCGGATGCCCCCGATTTTCGTGGCTGTGCATTCTCATTGGCCGTGGCCGAATATGGGGGCGACAAACGCGTTGTAGAGATTGCACGTCAGCATAAACAGGCTTTGGCCGATCTCCTGCATGAAATACTGATGACGGTTGCCGCACCACGAGCGGAAGCCCGATTGGTTGCCGCGCAACTCGCCGTTTTATATGAGGGTGCATTGTCATTGATGGCTATTTCAGGAAGTGATCTGGCTGCGCGAACCGCAAGGGACGCGGCACTGGTCCTGTTCGACACAACCCATAATCTTTTCGATGGCGTCACTCAGCCCGCTCCTGCCTGATTGCACAGGCGACGGCTTTGCTTGCCGAAAATAATGGGGCCAAAATAATAGGGCAAGCAGGACCTGAATACTGTCATCCCGACCATAAAACCTGAACGGACACATACGAGATAGTTTTTGCTCATCTCTCTGATTTTACGCAAAATGGCCGTCAAAACACGCCGAAAAAGAGAATAGACAAGACAGACCTGTCTGACTACTTTCATCAGCAATTCTCAATGGTGAAAGGGACCGCAGATGGCGTTGGAATTTATCAGCATCAGCTATCCGAACCTATCGACGGACCTTGATCCAAGGCCCGGAGAGCGGCTCGATTTGCAATATTTTCTGCGTTACGCCCGCGCTCTGGATGATGCGGGTTTCGCGTATACGTTGCTCCCCTACCATTCGTCTTCTTTCGATCCCTTTACGCTTGCGGCAACCGTTCTCGCGAACACGCGTCAGATACGCACCATCATCGCGCTTCGGCCCAACACGGTTTATCCGACGGTCGCGGCAAAGGCGCTTGCAACGCTCGATCAGATTGCTCCGGGACGTGTCGTGGTGCATTTCATCGCTGGTGCTGATGATGCGGAACAGGAACGCGAAGGCGATTTCCTTGCAAAGAAAGACCGTTATTTGCGTCTGGAAGAATATATCCGGATTTTGCGCCGCTCATGGTCCTCTTCGGAGCCTTTCGACTTTGCGGGCAAGCATTATCAATTCAAAGGCTTCAGCAACAAGGTCTTGCCGGATGCGCGCACCATTCCAGTCTCGGTTGGTGGCTCATCCGACGATGCCTATAGGATCGGCGGTGCCCTCGCGGATATTTTTGGCCTGTGGGGCGAACCGCTGGCCGAAACCCGTGAACAGATCATCAAGATCAATGCTGCGGCAGCCAAAGCCGGAAGACAGGATCGCCCTCGCATCTGGGTCACGTTCCGCCCTATCATCGGTGAAACGGAAGACCTTGCATGGCAGAAGGCGCATCGCATTCTGGACAAGCTGAAGGCGCATTACAGAAATGGCGATCCGACGCGTCCCCTCAGCCCCGGAGCGCCGCAAAATGTCGGATCGCAACGACTGCTGGAAATTGCCGGTCGCGGTGAAGTTCAGGACCGCGCGCTCTGGTATGCACCCGTAACGGCCACCAATGCACGCGGGGCTTCGACCGCGCTTGTGGGAACACCGCATGTGATCGCCGATTCCATTCTGGATTATTTCGATCTGGGTGCCGATCTCGTATCGATCCGGGGCTATGATAATCTGAACGATGCCATCGATTACGGTCGTTATGTGCTGCCGCTCGTTCGCGAAAAACTGGCAGAGCGGGCATTGTCTACAGCGGTGCATGGTTGATATGGCATTACGATTTGAAGAGGCTGGCGATCTCGCCCCTGTCATCGACATATTGGCCGCGCACGCAGCTGATGCTGATCATAGCGGTGATTTTCCCCATGCGGGCATTGCGGCGGTTCATAAGGCAGGACTTCTTGAGCAAACCGTGGCACAGGCCGATGGCGGAGCCGGTATTTCCGATCTTGAACTGACGCGATTGCTTGCGCTTTTGGGACGGGGCGATCCGTCCGTCGCGCTCATTAGTTCAATGACCCTGCTGATCCATCGTCAGCAACGCCTTGGTGGCCTCTGGCCCATCGAAACCTATCGCAGCGTGCTCAAGGAAGCGGCGCATAGCCCCATTCTTCTCAACAGCGCTCGCGGAGAGCCGGAACTTGGCTCCCCGGCGCGTGGCGGATTGCCCGCAACAGTGGCGCGCAGGACAGCCGGGGGATGGAGCATCAGTGGAACCAAGCGTTTTGTGACTGGTGCCGATGGACTTCGTTATTTTCTGGTCTGGGCGCGGACCGATGAACATCCGGCGCGCGTCGGAACCTTCATTGTGCGCAATGATCGACAAGGCATCACCATCACACGAAACTGGAAGAACCTCGGCATGCGCGCGACTGGCTCGCATGATGTCACATTCCATGAGGTAGAGGTTCCGTTAGACGATGTCATCGGCCTGACCGATCCGTCGGTTGCACAGCAAGACAATCGTGCAGGCGCCCTGACCAATCTCATGGTCAGCGCCATTTATCTTGGTGTTGCGGAAGCTGCACGCGATGCCTTCCTGCAATTTGCCTTCGAGCGGATACCGACCAATCTCGGAAAACCGCTTGCCAGCACCGAACGGTTCGTCACACTTGCCGGTGAAATCGACTTGCTTGTCGGCAGTGCGCGCCAACTCATCATGCAGGCGGTCGAACATGCCGCGGATCGACCGGAAAGCCTGCTTCGCGCACGTATAGCCGCGGCACGTTACAACCAGCAAGCTGTCACTCTGGCCGTCCGTTCTCTGGGTAATCCGGGACTGAGCGGAGACCTGACCCTCGAACGTCATTTTCGCAATATCCAGTCTGCAACGGTACATGCGCCGCAAGAGGATACGGTGCTTTCGATTCTGGGGCGCGCATCTTTTGCCGCGTTTCAGGCCGCACAGGATAACAAAAGGCGCCCCCTGAACGACCCGGCAACAGCGGTGGTCGGATAAATATCATGGCATGCACCCCGACACACAATGCAACGGCCAATCCCGTTGCCAATGAAGCAGGTAGACCGACTATCGCTTGCAATCTTGCCCCTGAACTTATGGAAGCGCTCAAAGGCGGTCACTCCCTTCTCAAGCCCGTCACAAAAGGCCTCACAGCAACGCGATGCATTGCCATGCGTCAGATATCGAAAAGAACACACTGATGGGCAAAAAACTGCATCTCGGCCTGTTCCTTTTTGTTCCCGGCAGTCATTTCGGCGGCTGGCGGCATCCCGATGCGCAACCTGAAGGCGATGTCGATTTCAACCATTATCTCAGCCAAGTACAGACAGCCGAGCGTGGCCTGTTCGATACGGTTTTTTTCCAGGACAGTTCCGCAGTCATCGGCAGTGAGGCGATTAAAAACGGTGAGCGCGAGCGCGCCCAGCTTGGCCGTCCCGTGCATCTCGACCCCGCGAGCCTGTTGCCGGCCCTTGCCGTGTTGACGCAGAAGATCGGCCTCGTGGCCACCGCCACCACCACTTATAACGAGCCGTTTCATATCGCGCGCCGTTTCGCCACGATCGACCATATCAGCAAAGGCCGGGCAGGCTGGAACCTCGTCACCTCGCAGATCGAGGATGAGGCGGCCAATTTCGGACTTGATGCGCATGTCCCCCATGCAGAACGCTATCGTCGCGCCGAGGAGTTTTTTGACGTGGTTGCCGGCTTGTGGGATGGCTGGGAAGACGATGCCCTGCTGCGTGACAAGGCGCGCGGCATCTATTACGACATCGACAAACTGCATTTCCTCGACCATGAAGGTGAATTCTTCAAGGTCAGGGGACCGTTGAATATTCCACGCCCCCCGCAGGGAAGACCAATCGTTTCCCAAGCCGGTTCATCAGAAGCCGGTATGGAGCTTGCAGCGCGCACCGCTGATGTCGTCTTCACAGCGCAGATTTCCATTGAACAGGCCCGGGCATTCCGACAGGACCTGCATGCGCGGATGGCGAAATACGGACGCGAGCCGCATGAGCTGAAAGTCCTGCCGGGCATTCTGCCCATCGTCGGACGAACCGACGAGGAAGCACGCGCATTTTCGTCTCAGCTCGCATCCCTGCTGCCCGACAAGCTTGTTCGCCTGCTGCTGGCACGCCATGCCGGTGGCATTGACCTTGAAACCTATCCGCTTGATGGCCCGCTACCGGAACTGGGGGTCACGAATTCCGCCAAGGGGCGGCAGGCGATCATGGTTGACCTTGCCCGCCAGCACAATTTTACCATTCGTGAAGTCGCGAATTATTTTGGCACGGCAGGTGGTCACCTGATTGCCGTCGGCTCTGCGCAAACAATCGCCGATACGATGCAGGAATGGCTTGAGACGGGCGCGGCGGACGGGTTCAATCTGATGTTCCCCTTCTATCCGACGCCACTCGATCAATTCGTGGATCTGGTCGTGCCAGAGCTGCAAAAGCGCGGCATCTACCGCACCGCCTATGAGGGACAAACGCTGCGCGATTCACTTGGTCTGTCCAAGCCTGAAAGCCGCTATCAGTCCGGCGCTCCAACCACGCCGCAAACCCCGAAACCTTCAAAATCCGCGCCTGCCGTAGCAGCGTCAAGCCACAGCCGGGGATGAGAAGATGAGCCTGAACCGACCCGAGCGGAAACTCGTATTATCGCTTCTCGTCAATGCTGCCGGACAGCATCAATCCGGCTGGCGCATGCCCGATAGTTGTGTCGAGGACACCTATACGATCCGGCCCTATATCACGGCCGCACAGCTTGCCGAAGCGGCAAAGATGCATATGGTCTTTCTGGCTGACAGCGCGGACCATGACCAGAAAACGGTGAGAACCCGTCCGGTGCGCATGCTGGAATCCTTTTCGGTCGCAAGCGCGCTCTCGGTCTCCACCAGCAATATCGGCCTGATCGCGACTTTTTCAACCTCCTTCACCGAGCCTTACAATGTCGCCCGCCAGATGTGCTCGCTCGACCATCTGTCCGGCGGACGCTCCGGCTGGAACATGGTGACATCCTATGGCGGGGCGCAACATTACGGGCTGCCCGAACTCCCCGATCATGCCTATCGCCACAAAAGGGCAGAAGAATATGCCGATGTCATCGGCCATCTTTTTCGCGGCTGGGATCGCGATGCGCTGGTTCTCGACCGCGCAAAAGGCATATTTGCCGACCCCGACAAGATTCATTGCGATCTCTATGAGGGCGACATATTCCGGGTCAGGGGTCCGATCAACATCCCGCGTCCACCGCAGGGCCGGCCTGTGATCGCCCAGGCCGGACAGTCCGAAAACGGCAAGAATCTCGCTGCCAGACATGCCGATCTCGTCTATGCGCTTGGGCCTTCCCTTGAGGAGGCGCAGGCCCATTATGCCGATCTGAAAGCGCGCGTCCGCGCTTTCGGCCGCCATGCTGACGACCTCAAGATCCTGAGCGGATGTATTCCCGTCATCGGCGAGACGGAAGCGGACGCCCTTTATCTGCAAAAGCAGCTCAACGACCTGATCGATATCGATGTCGGCATCCAGAAGCTGAAAAAAATGCTGCCGGATGTGCCTCTCGATGAATTCGAGCCAAATGATGTCCTGCCCGCCTCCGTCTTTTCCGATCCCGCGACCACGAATGGGCACCAGTCGCGCTACGAGATGTTCCGTTACTGGTCGGTGGAGAAAAAATACACGCTGCGCCAGCTTGTGGAAGCCAACCTGAATGGCGGCGGTCACTGGTCGCCGATCGGCTCCGCCGAAAACATTGCCGGGCAGATTTATGATCGCTTTGTCAGCAATGCGTCCGATGGCTTCAATATTTCGTCCATTTATCAGCTTGGCGGGACCGAACGCATAACCAAGCTTCTGGTCCCCGCCTTGCAGGCAGCCGGATATTACCGAACGCAATATGAAGGCAAAACCCTGCGTGAAAATCTCGGCATAGCCGAGCCGCTTTGACACCACCTTTTCCGACGTTTGCATCACTACCCCGTTTTCGGAGTCAGACATGAAGAATACGCTTAAAAAACATATCAAGGCCGTCTGTATAGGTTTTGGGCTAAGCTTTGGACTGGCCTTTGCGCTTCCGGGTTCCGTATCGGGGAGCCGGGCGCAGGAGACGCCGATCGTCATCGTGACAACGCCGGTATCAAGTCTGGACCCGGCACAGGCACGCGGCACAAATCACGCGCTCACGGTGTTAAGTCAGGTCTATTCCTCGCTCACCACCATCCAGCCCGATGGAACCTTGGCGGGCGATCTCGCGGAGAGCTGGCAGGTGAATTCACCAACCGAGTTCACGTTCAAGCTGCGTAAAGGCGTCACCTTTGAAAATGGCGAGCCACTCGACGCGAATACGGTCGTCTGGAATTTCAAGCGGATGAACGATTCCGCGATCAAGGCTGCCGCGAATACCGGCTTTGACAATATCGCCTCTCTCACAGCGCCGGACGCGACCACGGTCGTGATACGCACCAAAACGCCGTGGCTCGATCTTCCGCGGCGGTTAAGCTGGTGGTTCTTCATCGAACCCAAATGGGCGGAAAAATCCAATCCCAAGGTGGAGGTCAATGCCTCGGGCGCCTATCGTCTGGTCAGCTATGAAGTCGGCGGCGATATCGTTCTCAAGCGCAACCCGGATTTCTACGGCTCAGCACCTGCCTATGAAAATGTTGTCTATCGGGGCATCGGAAGCATGGCGACGCGCATCGCCGGAATCCGCGCGGGCGAAATCACTGCATCGCTGCATATCGACCCGCTCGATCTTCCCCAGCTTGAAAGCCTGCCGGATTACAGGATTGGCGCGCGTGCCGGGCAGCGTTATCAGGTGCTGAAGTTCAACTACAACAATCCTGCTCTGGCGGATGTGAGGGTGCGCCAAGCCATCAACTATGCCATCGACAAGCAAGCCATCACCAGGGTGGTGTTTCGTGGCTATGTCGAAGCGGGAACCACGCAGGTATTCAGCCCGGAAACCGAAGGCTATGATGAAAGCCTTGCAGCCTGGCCCTACGATCCGGAAAAGGCGCGTGCGCTTCTCGCGGAAGCCGGTTACGCTAAGGAGCTGAAGCTCGGCCTTACGACCACGGCGGAAGGCCAGTTCGTAAGCGTCGCTCCCATCGTGCAGATTCTCGCCGATCAGCTCTCCAAGGTCGGCATCACCGTCACGATAAACCTGATCCCCAATTCCGCATGGAACGCGGTGCGCAATCTGACGCCTGAGGAAGCGCCCGACATCACCTATGTCGGCTTCACATCGCAGGCGAATACGGCGGCCGAACTGTTGCGCCAATATACGAGCAAAAGCCCGCTCAGCTTTGGACCGCAGCCAACGCGTTTCGACGATGCGGTCGCAAAGGTGGAAAACGCGACCGATACGCAAGGCATGATTGCGGCGGCGCATGAGGCTTCCCGGATTGCGGCCGAGGACGCGCTGGTCGGCTTTCTCTGGCTTCAGCCGCAAACCTATGCGGTCTCGAAGCGGGTGAACTGGCAGCCACGTTCGGATGACTGGATCCGGGCCTCGGAAATGAAACCAAACTGACGATGGCATCTCTTGCATGCCCCATGTTCGAGACTGGCCTGCAGACAGGAAATTCAACACGTGACAGCCTTTGATACAACGGAGCAGACCGCTTCAACACCGCTGAAGCAATGGCTGCTTGCGCGCACGGGTACATGGCGCTCGCCATTGCGCCTGCCTTTTCTCTTCAAGCGGATGACAGGCGCTATAATCGCGGTCTGGGGCGCTGCGACAATCGTCTTCCTGATGATTTTCCTGTCCGGCAATCCGGCAATCTATCTGGCGCCGGAAACGGCGGGACGCGAGGAAATAGCGCAATTTTCCCGCGCCTATGGCTTTGACCGGCCTATCTGGGTTCAATATTATTCATTTCTGGGTAATCTGCTTTCCGGCAACTTTCCGCAATCCCTTTATACGGGACGACCGGCCTTCGTCGAAGTCTTTCGGCGGGTACCCAATACCTTGCTGCTCAGCCTCAGCGCTGTTTGCATCGGTTCAGTGATCGGGCTTATGCTGGGCTACTGGACGGCAAACAGCCGTTTCATACGGCTACGCGAAATCCCCATCCTCGTTCTGATGCTCATACAGTCCATGCCAAGCTTTCTGCTTGCCCTCGTATTTGTCACGGTTTTCAGCCTGCAACTGCGCTGGCTGCCGACAAGCGGGCACACGAGCTGGTTTCATCTGATCTTGCCGGTTGCCACACTCGCTCTTTATGTCGTGCCCGGCGTTGCCCGGCTGTTTCGCACATCGATACGGGAAGCGGAAGGCGAAGAACATCTGTTGACCATGCGTGCCATGGGCCTGAGCGAACGCCGTATTCGCCTTCGCCATATCGCGATGAACGCAATCGGCGCCGTGATCGCCATGATCGGTCTGCAGATTGGCGGGGTACTGGCGGGCGCCGTCATCACCGAGACGGTGTTCGCATGGCCGGGCGTTGGCGAACTGCTCGTCCGCTCCGTCAACAATCGCGATTATCCGGTCGTCCTCGCCGCCGTGATGGTGATCTGCTTCGCCTATATTCTCGCCAGCCTGATCGTGGATATCGTCGTGGCCATGGTCAATCCGCAAGGGCAGAAGCGCGATGACTGATTCCCTTGAAACAACGATCTTGCGGAAAACCGACGTCTCGACGCGTCATGGCAAACAGCCGAAACGACACACCAGCTGGAAAGGGGCTTTCGCTACAGGCATATTGCTGATGATCGTGCTCAGCGTGGCTTTCGCACCGCTGCTTGCCCCCTATGACCCTTTGCAACAGAACATCCTGAATATGCTTCAGCCGCCTTCGGTTGAGCACTTGTTCGGTACGGATGTGCTCGGACGCGATATTCTGAGCCGCGTATTGTGGGGTGGCATGCCGCCTCTCGCCGTCGGCGTGACCGCAACGTTTCTGGCGATGGCGTTCGGCGTCTGCACCGGAGTTGTCGCTGGCTATTTTGGCGGCGTGCCGGATGGCCTGCTCAGCCGCCTTGCCGAT
>JAATGD010000085.1 GCA_015654965.1 Hyphomicrobiales bacterium | reverse complement strand
TGTGCTTTCGGGCGTGATGAGCGGCGCTTTCATCACTTTCGCCATCGTGATCGGCGAATTCACGCTGGCCTCGCTTTTGAACCGTCCGGCTTTCGGGCCTTATTTGCAGCTTGTTGGCGCCAATCGCGCCTATGAGCCTTCCGCACTTGCGATCATCTCGTTCGGCATCACATGGCTTGCCATCATCATGCTGCAACTCGTTTCGCGCTTCAATAAATTCAAGACAAATGCCGGGTAACAGTCATGGCTTTTCTAAATCTTAAAAACCTCAAAAAAAGCTTCGGCAGCAACACGGTTGTCCATGATTTCAATCTGGCAGTCGAGAAAGGCGAATTCGTTTCCTTTCTCGGGCCATCGGGCTGCGGCAAGACCACCGTTTTACGCATGATTGCCGGTTTTGAAAGCGCTGACGCAGGCTCCATCGAGATCGATGGCCGCGATGTGGTGGATCTCAAACCCAACCAGCGCAATATCGGCATGGTGTTTCAGGCCTATGCGCTGTTTCCCAATATGACGGTTGCGCAGAACGTCTCTTTCGGCCTGCGGGTTGCCGGAAAACCCAGGGCGGAGATCGACGCCACCGTCAAGGAAATGCTCGGCCTCATCCGGCTCGATCATCTCGCGGACCGCTATCCCTACCAGATGTCGGGCGGCCAGCAGCAGCGCGTGGCGCTGGCGCGTGCGCTTGCCACCAAGCCGCAGGTGCTGCTCCTCGACGAGCCGCTTTCGGCGCTCGATGCCAAAATCCGCATTTCGCTGCGTGAGGAAATCCGCGCCATCCAGCAGAAACTCGGCATCACCACCGTTTTCGTGACCCACGATCAGGAAGAAGCGCTGTCGATTTCCGACCGCATCGTCGTCATGCATGAAGGCCGTGCCGACCAGATCGGCGCGCCATTCGAGATTTACAATCGTCCCGCCTCGCGCTTTGTCGCCTCTTTTGTCGGCACGCTCAACATGCTCGAAGCCGAAGTCAGCGATCCGGGCCAGAACCGCATCGCGCTCGACGGGCACAGCATCACCGTCAAGGAAGCGCTCAGTGACCATCCGAAAGGCAAGATGGTGACGCTGGCGCTGCGCCCGGAAGCCATTAGCCTTGAAGCGCGCAAGAACCACGACACAGCACTCGATGCGACCATCGAGGACGTGCATTTTCTCGGCTCGGTCATCCGTACCCGCGTGCGGCTCGGGGAGAACCGGCTGTCATTCGACACTTTCAACGACCCCACCCATCCGCCGCCGCAACGCGGCGACAATGTGACGGTGCATTTTGCGTCCCATGATATTCTCGTGCTGGCCGATTGATCTGCGCGCACGACTATCATGACGATTTAGCTTGCAGAATGACGCATCCGGCACGATGTTCGTGCACGCAACGCATTTCAGCCAAGGCAGAAACGATGAGCGAAGACAAGAGCCGTGAGGCGGAATCGCAGCGCATTCTCAAGCGCCTGCAACAGGAGCAGACGGGCGCGCAAGGCATCGTCCGGCGCGGGTTTGAACGCACGACCAGCCATTTTTCCGCCGATGATGCGCCGCATAATGATCCGCTGGAAGTATGGGGCACCCGCATCGGGCGGCTTCTGGGGCTTCTCATCACGCTGGCGATCATCGGCTGGTTGGTCTTTTATCTTATGCAAAGCCAGCCTTCCTGATATAGACGCAAACAGGCAAACAACAAAAAACCAGTCATGACCCTTCAGCCACGTTCCAGCAAATCAACCGTGATCGTCATTTCCAGCCACGTAGTGCGTGGCTCGGTCGGCAATCGCGCCGTCGTATTCACCCTCGAAAGCCTTGGCTTTTCCGTCTGGGCCGTCCCGACCGTGGTACTGCCGTGGCATCCCGGTCATGGTCCCGCAGGACGCATCGTACCGCCCGCCGATCAGTTCAGGCTTTTGATGCAAGACCTGCTGCGCGCGCCGTGGCTTGGGGAAGTGGCGGCCATCGTCACCGGCTATTTCGGCGCGCCTGAACAGGTGGATGCGGTTGCGGAATTTATAAAGGGCGTGAAAGAAAAGCATCCCGATGTGCTTTATCTGTGCGATCCGGTCATTGGCGATGAAGCGGGCCTTTACCTGCCGGAAGCCACCGCCCAAGGCATTCAGAAACAGCTCCTGCCGCTTGCCGATATGGCAACGCCCAATCGTTTTGAACTGTCGTGGTTCACCGGCGTGGCGCTGGAAGACAACAAGGCGCTGATGGAGGCTGGCCTCGACCTTGGCCCCGCCACCATGCTGATCACATCGGCCTTTTCCATGATGAAGGGCAGCATCGGCAATATATTGCTGACACCGACCATTGCGCTGATGGCCGAACATCGCCGGGTGGATGGTCCCACCAGCGGGCTTGGCGATCTGACATCGGCACTGTTTCTGGCGCGCTGGCTTTCGGGATTTCCCGAGGAAAAAGCCTTGCAGTCTGCAACGGCATCAGTTTTCGAGATTCTGGCACGGACTGCAAAACGTGGCGCAGACGAACTGATGCTGCAAGCCGATGCTGCAAGCCTTGCCACCCCCATGGCCATGGTGCAGACGCGGCGACTGATGCATCCGACAAAAGGTTTGCGGGCATAGACAGTAGCGCGTGTCTGCTTGGCACAAAGCTTTTTGATTGCCCTCGATTTCCGATCAGGATATTGAGACGCTATGGTAGATCTTCCAGAAACGCTTTTAAGCGGTTATCGCTCGTTCATGAGCGAACACTATACGCTCGAAACCCGGCGCTATCGTGAACTTGCCGACAAGGGGCAATCGCCGGAAACGCTGGTGATTGCCTGTTGCGATTCGCGTGCCGCGCCCGAAACCATCTTCAACACGGCACCCGGCGAAATTTTCGTCCTGCGCAATGTCGCCAATCTCATTCCGCCCTTCGAGCCGGATGGCGAATATCATGCGGCCTCTGCCGCCATCGAATTTGCCGTGCAAAGCCTCAAGGTCAAGCATATCCTCGTCATGGGCCACGGGCGCTGCGGTGGCATCAAGGCAGCGCTGGATACGGAAAGCGCGCCTTTGTCATCGGGTAATTTCATCGGCAAATGGATGAGCCTGATCGCCCCTGCGGCCGAAGCCATCAGCGGCAATGAACTGATGACGCCCGCCGAGCGGCAGACCGCGCTGGAACGGATTTCCATCCGCTATTCCATCAACAACCTGCGCACCTTCCCCTGGCTCGAAGCGCTGGAAAAGAAGGGCAAGCTGACCCTGCATGGCGCATGGTTCGACATTTCCTCGGGCGAGCTTTGGGTCATGGACCAGCAGTCGGGCGATTTCAAACGCCCGGAGATCACGGAAGCCAGCGCTTCCTGACAAGTGTCCGGCTTTTTGTCGCAAAAACTATTTTATTGTTGGCAAACCGCCATGGTATCGCCTTTCGATGCCCCGGCGGTTGTCTTTGCTCAACCTTGCCGATACTTATCATATGAACTCTGAAATATATCCTGATAGGGGAATGGTTTGCTTGTCGCGCCTTCCACAAATCGTTATTGATCTGAACGATAACAGAAAGAAAGAACAAGCTAATGGCGAAGACAGAGAAATCGACGTCTCGTCCTGCCGGCAATCTTGTCGTCAAGGTCAGCCATGAACTGCGCCAGGCCATCCAGTCCGGCAGCTTCCTGCCCGGAACGAAATTGCCCAGCGAGGCAAAACTCACGCAAAATTTCGGCGTCAGCCGCACGGTCATTCGCGAGGCGATCGCAGCGCTAAGGGCCGATGGTCTGGTCGAGGCGCGGCAGGGCGCGGGCGTCTTCGTGCTCGAAGAACCCAAAGCCGAGGTGCTGCCGTTTCAGAATCTCGATTATGAGCGCATTTCCTCGGTCATCGAAATGCTCGAACTGCGCACCGGCGTGGAAATCGAAGCGGCGGGGCTTGCGGCGCTGCGCCGCTCACCAAGCCAGGAAGAAACCATCATCCAGTGCCATCGCGAGGTGCTCCATTGCCTTGAGGCAGGCAAACCCACCACCGATGCCGATTTTGCCCTGCATCTGGCGATTGCCGACGCCACCAACAATCCGCGCTTTCGCGAGTTCCTGTCGCTGATCGGCGGCGGCGTCATTCCGCGCGCGGCCCTTCAATCGGGTGCGGATAACAGTCCGGGCGACTACATCGCCCATCTGCACAATGAACACGGCAAAATCATCGATGCCATATCCGCGGGCGATGAGCAGGCGGCGCGTGAGGCCATGCGCCTGCATCTCAAGGGCAGCCAGTTGCGCTATCGCGCCATGTTGCGGCAAAGCGTGTAACTTATCATATAAGTTGTTGACACCTGTCATTTGACTTGTTACCCCTCCTGTCGACTCTTATGAAAGGATCGTCATATGGACCCGCAACAGATCAAACAGAAACTCGGCTCTGGCCTGCTCTCGTTCCCGGTAACGCATTTCGATGCGCAAGGACATTTTGCACCTGAAAGCTACAAGGCCCACGTCGCGTGGCTGTCGGGCTATGACGCGCCTGTACTTTTCGCGGCTGGCGGCACGGGCGAATTCTTCTCGCTGCGTCCCGATGAAATTCCGGGCATTGTCACCGCCGCCAAGGAAGCAACGGCCAACAGCGATACGGCCATCGTGTCGGGCTGCGGCTATGGCACGGAAATCGCCATAGAGATTGCGAAATCGGCAGAAAAAGCCGGCGCCGATGGCATCCTGCTTCTGCCCCATTACCTGATCGACGCGCCACAGGAAGGCCTGTTCGAGCATGTGAAGCGTATCTGCCAGTCGATCGGCATCGGCGTCATGGTCTATAATCGCGACAATGCCGTGCTTCAGCCCGATACACTGGCGCGTCTTTGCGACGAATGCCCTAACCTGGTCGGCTTCAAGGATGGTGTCGGCGATATCGGCCTCGTGCGCCAGATTTCCGCGAAAATGGGCGATCGCCTGACCTATCTCGGCGGCATGCCCACGGCGGAACTCTTTGCCGAAGCCTATCTGGGAGCGGGTTTCACCACCTATTCCTCCGCCGTCTTCAACTTCGTGCCGGGCCTTGCCGTCGAGTTTTACCGTGCCCTGCGCGCAGGCGAACGCGCCGCATGCGAACGCATTCTGAACGATTTCTTCTACCCCTTCATGACGCTGCGCAGCCGTCGCAAGGGCTATGCCGTTGCCGCCGTAAAAGCTGGCGTCCGTCTTCAAGGCTTCAACGCAGGCCCGGTCCGTTCGCCGCTTTCCGACCTGACAAAGGAAGAAGAGGGCATGCTGGAAGCCCTCATCGGCCAGCACAGCCGCAAGCTGGCAGCTTAAAAAACCAGAGCCGTTCCATCACCTGAAGTCGCCCATTTGGGCGGCTTCTCTTCATCCGTGCAATTACAGCAGCGTTCCCTGATCTTCGGAGTCTGACGAAGATGATGTTTTCCGGCTCGCAGCGCGCTTGGCGGACACGTCCTGTCCTCCATAACCCGTTGCAACCGCAGCCACATCACTATCTTGAAAGCGCAGCGACAAGGCATCCCCCACGCTAATCGCCTGTGCCTGCTTGACCGGTTTGCCATCCGCATCAAACACGATGGCAAACCCACGCTCCAGCACGCTTTCATACGACAGCGTGCGCATCAACCGCTCAAACTCCTGCCCGCGCCTGCGCACACGCTCGATGCGTAGCAATATTGCCTGATCGCGCCTGCGGTCGAGCTGAGTGATGGTGGCTCGACCTTCGCTGATCCGACGCAACAGAAATTGCGGCGTCAGCCGGTTGGCCCGCTGCATGAGCGCATTGCGGCGCTCTTTCTGAAAACCTTCGAGGGCACGCGGAAGCCGCTGGCCAAAAGTGCCAAGGCTGCGTTGATGTTCATTCAACCGGCGCTGCAACAGGCGTGGCGACAATGCCCGCGCGCGGCCTTCAAAATGAACGCGTTTTTTCTGCGTATTAACGAAAAGCGTGCGCGTCAGGCGCGAGGCGGCCTCGTCGAAACGACGGCGCGGCATGGCCAGCAACTGATCGACCGACGGCAGCGCACGCGCATTGGCACGATAGGCCTGCCGTTTCAAATCGATAAAGCGCGAGACGGCGGAGGCAAGCCGCGCGGATTGTCCGGCAATCGTGGCCTGAAGGTCGGCCTTGACCGGCACCGCCATTTCCGCAGCCCCCGTGGGTGTGGGCGCGCGTACATCGGCCGCGAGATCAATCAAGGTCCAGTCTGTTTCATGGCCAACCGCCGAAATCACCGGAATGTGGGACCCCGCAACAGCGCGCACCACCACCTCGTCATTAAAACCCCAAAGGTCTTCGAGACTGCCGCCGCCGCGCGCGACGATCAGCACATCGGGGCGCGGAATGGGACCGGTCTGGGAAAGCGCGTTGAAACCGTCCACGGCGCGCGCGACTTCCACACCGCTCGTCTCGCCCTGCACCCGCACCGGCCAGACGAGCACATGCAGCGGATAACGATCCGTGATGCGGTGAATGATGTCGCGGATCACCGCGCCTGTGGGCGATGTGACGACGCCGATTACCTTCGGCATGAAGGGCAGAAGCTGCTTTGCGGCCGGATCGAACAGCCCTTCAGCCGCGAGCCGTCGCTTGCGTTCTTCCAGAAGCGCCATCAGAGCGCCCGCGCCCGCAGGCTCCATCTGCTCGATGACGATCTGGTATTTGGAAGAGCCGGGATAGGTGGTGAGCTTGCCGGTAGCAATCACCTCCATGCCCTCTTCGGGGCGAAAGCGCAGCCGGCTCATCGACCCGCGCCAGATCACCGCTTCCAGCCGCGCCCGGTCGTCCTTCAAGGCGAAATAGGCATGGCCCGAGGAATGCGGCCCGCGATAGCCGGAAATTTCCCCGCGCACCCGCACATGGCCGAACACATCCTCGACCGTGCGCTTCAGGGCGCCGGAAATCTCGGAAACGCTATATTCGGCGACATTGGATGCCGGACCGCTCTCGTTCGAATCGAAACCCATGCTCATTTCATCATTAGGTCATCAGCCGGTCCGGCAGGTCAAGAAATTGTTGGTTCATTTGCGTTTTCCCGCTCCCCCACGCAAGGATTGGCGAATTTCAGCCCCTTCGCCTGTCTCCACCATCCATATTAATAAAATTAAAACCATTGCAGAACAAGACTGGAACATATAGTGTTCGTTCTGGTTTTGTTTTTCTCGATTCTGTTCTGGGCCGGAGGGTGTCGCCAATGTTGACCCGCAAGCAGCACGAACTTTTGCTGTATATTCATGAGCGTCTGAAAGAGACGGGGATTCCGCCGTCCTTCGACGAAATGAAGGAAGCGCTGGATCTCGCTTCCAAGTCGGGTATCCATCGGCTGATTACAGCCCTTGAAGAACGCGGCTTCATCCGCAGATTGCCCAACCGCGCCCGCGCGCTGGAAGTCCTGCGCCTGCCCGATTCCATCGCGCCGGGGCTTAATAGCCAGAGGAAATTCGCGCCAAGTGTCATCGAGGGCAGTCTGGGCAAGGTGCCGTCGCCCGCGCAAAACACGCGCCCCGCGCCTGCCGCAACACATAATGATGGCGCGGCAACCGTTGCAATCCCGGTCATGGGACGCATCGCCGCCGGTGTGCCGATTTCAGCCATCCAGAACCAGACCCATTCCTTGAGCCTTCCCCACGAAATGCTGGGACCGGGCGAGCATTATGCGCTGGAAGTCAAGGGCGATTCGATGATCGAGGCCGGGATTCTCGATGGCGACACCGTCATCATCAAGCGTGGCGATACGGCCAATCCGGGCGAGATTATCGTGGCTTTGGTCGATGATGAGGAGGCAACTCTCAAGCGCTTTCGCCGCAAGGGCGCATCCATTGCGCTGGAAGCCGCCAATCCCGCCTATGAGACACGAATTTTCGGCCCCGACCGCGTGCGCGTACAGGGCAAGCTGATCGGGCTGATCCGCCGCTATTGACCATATGCCCCGGTGAGAGCGTGTGGGAATTTACGGGGGACGATGCGCGAAACAGAGATCGGGCATTTTCATGTCCCTCTTGGGTGTGGAAATGCTTTAATCTTCTGTAGCCGATGAATGCGCGTTACGGGAGGGTGAGGCGCGCTTTTTGTAGTCACGCTCTGGCAATCCTCTTGCGGGGAGAGAATAAAGACGATTGAGATGCCATGGACGTTGCGGTACCCCGACCGCATATGTCACGCTATCTGCATAGGTCGTGTCAAAACCAATTGGGATAGCCGCTGAATTGCCTGACGAGATATTGATCGGCAAGATATCGGTGGCACTGGCAGATGGTGTGGCAGCTACAATCCTGGATACAGGAGGGCTTCCATCAGTGGCATTAGCTGGCGTTTCGACTGAGACACTGGCGGCGGCACCAGTGGCAAATCCGGCGGCGGATGATGGGGCGTCGATGGTGATGTCGGCCTCGTTTTGAGCTGCGTTTTTATCTCCCAAACCGGGCCTGTTGGCCGGATGATTATGCGCAATTGCATCATGACCGGCAGACAAATTTTCCGCACCCAGCCGGATTTCAGCGCTGCCCTTCAAGGCCAGATCGCGCTTGCTGATCACCAGTTTTTGCCTATCCGGGCAAGTCAGTGTTTCCCCCGCAATCGCCAGAATGACGACATCCCCCACGATGCAAGCAGTCTCCGCCATGGCCGGATCACTCGTATAGGCCAGCATACGACCATCACGCAGTTCAATTGTGCAAAGCCCGTCCTCGCAGTTAAACGCGCCATCGCTCAGAGCTTTCCTCTTGGAGCCGATCATGTTCGGGCTGATGAAATCGGTCGCGAGATAGGCGACCTTCCAGTTTTCAAAGGTGAATTTTGCAGGCCGGGCACGGTTGAGCGCAAAGCGACCATCGGAATGGCGGACGCCAACCAGCTTTGCATCTTCCGAAATCACTACATCCGGGAAAGGCTTTGCCACAAAAGCCATCAAGCCGAGAGCCACGAAGGGAAGCGCCAGAAACCGCAGCCTTGTGGTCAACACCACCGCCAGCACCAGCGCAATGGTCCAGAGGATGAGCGCACTTATCGGCATGGCACCGGGATTGCCATCCGGCGACCACAGGGCAACCAGCGCCGCCACCTGGCGCACCACCCATATGCCGAAACCCACAATTTGCAGTGGCAGCCAGTCAAGCCCCAGCGGCATGAGAAGCAGGCCGAAAACCGCAAAAGGCATGACGAGAAGCGAGATTGCCGGTAGTGCCAGCACATTGCCCAAAAGCCCCAGGGGGGCGGTATTGTTGAAATGATAGGCGGCAAAAAGACCACTCGCCAACCCCGCCACGAGCGACGTACCTGCGGTGGCGAATGCGGGACCGAATATTTTTGTTGCCCAACCGGAGCGTCTTGCGTGATTTTCAAATCCCTGCCCGCGCAGCACCTTGCGCTCGCTCCACCAGGCATAGGCGGCAATCAGTGCGGCGGTGGCGGAAAAAGACATCTGGAAACTCGGCCCCAGCACCTCATGCGGTGAAATCGCAATCATGGCGATTGCGGCAATGGCCAGATTGCGCATGCTGATGGCGGCGCGGTCGGCGAGCAGCGCCATCAGCATGACGGCAATCATCACATAACTGCGCTGGGCAGCGACATCCGCGCCCGACATGGCGAGATAGAAAGTGCAACTGAGCAGGGAAAGAAAGGCCGCATATTTCTTGACCGGATGGCGCACGCTGAAAGCGGGAAAAAGCGCAAAGCCCAGCCGTAGGCTCAGCATGACAACGGCTGCCGCCAGCGCCATATGCAGGCCGGAAATCGAGAGAATATGCGCAAGCCCCGCCTTGCGCAGATCCTCATTGGTTTCCTCGCTGATGCTGCCGCGCGTGCCTGCAATAAGCGCTGCCGCGACACTGCCGTCCTCGCCGCCAATGACTTCCAATACGCGCTCGGACACACGGATACGCAGCAGCGCGATCCATGCGCTCATTTGGGCCGACAAATCCGATTGCGGCGGCACGGATGCCATTTTCGGCGTACCTAGAAAAAATCCATTGGCACCCAAGCCTTGAAAATAGGCATGAAAGGAAAAATCGTAATTGCCCGGACGCACCGGACCTGATGGCACGCGCAATCGCGCAAAGCCGGTCAAACCGCTGCCAATCGTGGTTGCAGCCGGGATATCGCGTGCGGTGATGCGAATGCGTTGGGGCGCATAGCGCAGTTTCGGGCGTTCAGTGGCTATCAGATCAAGCGTGATGCGCCATGTGCCATTCTCGCGATATTCGAGCGCCGTCACCCGTCCCACGATGCGGGTTGCGACATCCGAGCCAAGCATCGGCGTCGCCATGAAACAGGTTTCCCATTTTCCCGCGATCAATCCCAGTTGCAGTGCCAAGGCAAGCGTCAGCCATTGTGCGACAAGATATTTGCGCCGCGCCAAGACGCGCATGACGGCAAGCAGCGCAAGAATGGAGAGCAGCGGCAACCAGTCCGGCTCAAAGGGAAGCGTAAAATAGATCACCGCTCCAAAGCCAGCCATGACCGGCAGCAGCAGGAAAAACAGGCCACGTGCGACTTCAAGGTTTGAAGCCTCGGTCAGCGCATGAATGATCCCCCGTAACCGGGAGGCATTGGTTTTCGGCCCCTTTGCAGGCAGGGTTTTTGGACGCGAAGGTTCGGCTGACGGCAGATCTGGAAAAGACCATGGCGCGGGCAGGTTTTCGCGCAACAGCCCGCCGGACAGGCTTTTGACAAGCCTGCGCTCATTTGCGACCTGCGCATCTGCTATGCCCGCCATGCCCCAGCCATGCCCCCGCTTGACTTGCAAAACGCTTTTTTCTTTCGCGGTTCAAAAATACCCACCGAAAGAACTATGATGCAATCGCCACAAAGACACGTGAGGCCCTTGCGCGCTTGGCTCGCTATGCTACATGAACGCCAGCCGAAATCGAGAGGTTTTGTAATCTCCCGGTCTGCTTCGCGACAAGCGGGCCGCAATATTCAAGTTTGCGCCTTCCGATCAGCCACAGCGCCGCTCTGACAGGCATTTGACACAAGTGGAGCCATCATGCCCAAACCGGTCATCACTCGTTTTGCCCCTTCACCCACGGGTTATCTTCACATCGGTGGTGCACGAACCGCGCTCTTTAACTGGCTTTATGCCCGGCACAATGGCGGCAAGATGTTGCTGCGCATCGAGGATACCGACCGCGAACGCTCGACCGATGCCGCAACCGCTGCCATTCTCGACGGTCTGACATGGCTGGGCCTTGACTGGGATGGCGACGCCATTTCGCAGTTCGAGCGCGCGCCGCGCCATCGCGAGGTGGCGGAAGAACTGGTGCGCGCTGGCAAGGCCTATTATTGCTATGCGACGCCGCAGGAGCTTGAGGACATGCGCGAAAAGGCTCGCGCAGAAGGTCGTCCGCCGCGTTATGATGGCCGCTGGCGTGACCGCGATCCGTCAGAAGCACCCGATGGTGTGAAGCCGGTCATCCGCATCAAGGCGCCGCAGGAAGGCGAAACGCTGGTTGAGGACGCCGTACAGGGCGATGTGCGTTTTCACAAGGATCTCGATGATTTCATCATCCTGCGCTCGGATGGAACGCCCACCTATATGCATGCCGTGGTGGTTGACGATCATGACATGGGCGTCACCCACATCATCCGTGGCGACGACCACCTGACCAATGCCGCCCGCCAGACCATCATCTATAAGGCCATGGGCTGGGACGTGCCGCAGATGTCACATATTCCGCTCATCCATGGTGCGGATGGTGCAAAACTCTCCAAGCGTCACGGTGCGCTCGGTGTGGATGCCTATCGCGCCATGGGCTATCTGCCGGAGGCACTGCGCAATTATCTGGTGCGCCTTGGCTGGAGCCATGGCGACGATGAAATCATGTCGACCGAACAGATGATCGAATGGTTCGATGTGCACGACATCAACAAGGGTGCTGCACGCTTCGATTTCCAGAAGCTCGAAGCCATCAACGGGCTTTATATGCGGGCATCCGACGACAAGAAACTGTTCGATGCGCTTCTAGCTGTGTTGCCGGAAATCGAAGGCGGTCCGGAACTAGCCGCATCGCTCGACGAGAAGGGCCGCGCGCAATTGCTCGCCGCCATGCCAGGGCTGAAAGACCGCGCCAAAACGCTTGTGGAACTGGCGGATGGCGCAAAATTCATCTTTGCAAGTCGCCCGCTTGATCTTGATGAAAAAGCCGCCTCGCTTCTCAATGATGAAGGCCGCGCTGTGCTCAAAGCCGTGCTGCCCGATCTGGAAGCGGCAAGCGAATGGACCATTGAGGTGCTCGATGCCGCCGTGCGCGCTCATGCGGAAAAGACCGGGTTGAAACTGGGTAAGATCGCACAGCCTTTACGTGCCGCATTGACGGGACGCGCAACGTCTCCGGGCGTCTTCGATGTGCTGTTCGTGCTGGGGCGCGATGAATCGCTAGGCCGCATCCGCGATCAAATCGGTTAAGTTGCCTTCATTCACACGGACGTGACGCAAGGCGCATAATTTGTTCAAATTACGCATTGCATCACATGCGGTTTGCGATAGTTTGTCGAACAAAATTATGCGGAAACTGTTTGATCCGTTCGGAGTGTCCCACACTCCCCGCCGTCAAGAACCGGGGTATCCAGTCAGGGCCGGAGCCCCGCCCAGAGATAAGAAACAGATTATAGCAGCGATTCAATTCTGCCGCAGGGAGCGGCAAAATGAACACGAAAGGAACTATAATGTCAGCAAAGACAGCCAGCTTTACCCTCGACGGCAAAACTTTTGATCTGCCTGTACGACAAGGCACTGTCGGGCCGGACGTTGTAGATATCGGTCCGCTTTACAAGAACGCCAATGCCTTCACCTACGATCCCGGCTTCACCTCGACCGCCTCGTGCGAATCCCAGATCACCTATATCGATGGCGATGCGGGCGTGCTGCTTTATCGCGGCTACCCGATCGACCAACTCGCCGAACATGGCGATTTTCTGGAAACCTGCTACCTGCTTCTTTACGGTGAATTGCCGACCGCAACCCAGAAGGCCGATTTCGACTATCGCGTGACCCGTCACACGATGGTGCATGAGCAGATGACGAAATTCTTCACCGGCTTCCGTCGCGATGCGCATCCGATGGCCGTCATGTGCGGCTGCGTCGGCGCGCTGTCGGCCTTCTATCACGACTCGACCGACATCACCGATCCGCACCAGCGCATGGTCGCAAGCCTGCGCATGATCGCCAAGATGCCTACACTCGCCGCCATGGCCTACAAGTACCATATCGGCCAGCCCTTCGTTTATCCGAAGAACGATCTCGACTATGCGTCGAACTTCCTGCGCATGTGCTTTGCTGTTCCTTGCGAGGCATATGTGGTCAATCCGGTGCTTGCACGCGCCATGGACCGCATCTTCATCCTGCACGCCGACCACGAGCAGAACGCGTCGACCTCGACGGT
>JAATGD010000392.1 GCA_015654965.1 Hyphomicrobiales bacterium | reverse complement strand
TCGAAAGAATCGGCCTATGCCTATTACATCATCGGCCTTTCCTATTTCCGCCAGATTCCCGATGTGACGCGCGATCAGGCCGCAAGCCGTCGTGCCATCGCCGCCATGCAGGAAGTGGTCGATCGCTTCCCCGATTCCGAATATACCGATGACGCCAAGACCAAGATCCGCTTTGCCCGCGACCAGCTCGCCGGTAAGGAAATGCAGGTCGGCCGTTATTATCTCGAACGCAAAGAATATCTGGCAGCCATCAAGCGCTTCCGCGGCGTGGTCGAGGAATATTCCAATACAAGACAGGTCGAAGAAGCGCTCGCCCGTCTGGTCGAAGCCTATTATGCGCTTGGCCTGACGCAGGAAGCGCAGATGGCGGCGTCCGTTCTTGGCAAGAATTTCCCCGACAGCCAATGGTACAAGGACAGCTACAAGCTGCTGCAGAGCGGTGGTCTTGAGCCGCGTGAGAATGGTGGTTCGTGGTTAGCCAAGGCCTCGTCGCTCATCACGGGCGGCGGTTCATAAGCGTTCACTCATATGCTGTCGCACCTATCGATCCGCGATATCGTTCTGATTGAAAGGCTCGACATCGAGTTCAAGGCCGGTTTGTCGGTGCTGACGGGCGAGACGGGCGCGGGCAAGTCGATCTTGCTTGATTCGCTCTCGCTGGCGCTTGGTGCGCGCGGCGACGCTTCGCTGGTTCGCCATGGCGCGGATCAGGGGCAGGTGACGGCGGTGTTCGATGTGCCTGGCGGACATCCGGCGCGACTTTTCCTGCGCGAAAACGGGTTTGATGATGATGGCGACATCATCCTGCGCCGCCTGCAAATGGGCGATGGCCGCACCCGTGTTTTCATCAATGATCAGGCAGCGAGCGTGGCGCTTCTGCGCGATCTGGGCAAAAGGCTTGTGGAAATCCACGGCCAGCACGACGACCGCGCCCTGATCGATACCGACCTTCACCGCACATTGCTCGATGCTTTTGGCGGTCTTGACGCCGATGCCGCTCTTGTTCGTGAGCACCACAAGGCATGGCGCGAGGCGGAAAGTGCGCTTTCGCGTCATCGTGCCAAGGTGGAAGCCGCCGAGCGCGAAGGCGATTATCTGCGCGCATCCGTCGAGGAGCTGACCAAACTCGACCCACAGCCGGGCGAAGAAGAAGAACTGGCCGAGCGCCGTTCTGTCATGATGAAATCGGAAAAGATCGCCGGTGACGTGAACGAGGCGGGCGAGCTTTTATCGGGGCAGGGTTCGCCAGTGCCCACTCTCGCCAGCCTTGTGCGCCGTCTGGAGCGTAAAATCCCGGAAGCGCCGCATCTGCTGGAGCCGGTCTGCAAGGCAATCGATGAAGCGCTGAACAGTCTGGCGCTGGCGCAGGACGGTATCGACCACGCCATGCGCGAAATCGATTTCGATCCGCGTGTTCTTGAACAGGTGGAAGAACGGCTGTTTGCGTTGCGGGCGGCGGCGCGCAAGTATTCGGTGCCTGTGGAAGGTCTGCCGGAACTGCGTGATCGCATGGATGCCGATCTGGCCGATCTCGATGCGGGTGCGGAAAAGCTCTCCCAGCTTGAGGTGCAGGCAAATGACACCCGCCTTGCCTATGACAAGGCCGCAGCGGCCTTGTCGCTTCAGCGCAAGGAGATAGCGGAGCATCTGAAATCCGCAGTGATGGCCGAGCTTCCGGCGCTCAAGCTCGAACGCGCTGAATTTATCGTGGAAATGACGACCGACCCGCAATCGCGTGCGACGGAAGGCATCGATACGGTCGAATACTGGGTGCGCACCAATCCGGGCACACGTGCCGGACCGATGATGAAGGTGGCCTCGGGCGGTGAATTGTCCCGCTTCCTTCTGGCACTGAAAGTGGCGCTTGCCGATCGCGGTTCTGCACCCACCCTTGTGTTTGATGAAATCGACACCGGTGTGGGCGGTGCTGTGGCCGATGCCATCGGGCAGCGGCTGGCGCGTCTGTCGGCGCGCGTGCAGGTGCTTTCCGTCACCCACGCGCCGCAGGTGGCGGCACGCGCCTCGACCCATTTCCTGATCGCCAAATCTGCAACCGGAGAGGACCGCATGGCGACCTCGATCCGTTCTATCGGTGTGGATGATCGGCAGGAAGAAATCGCACGTATGCTGGCGGGTGCAAGTATCACCGAGGAAGCGCGCAAGGCGGCAGAACGCCTGTTGGCCGAAAACAGCGGCTTGGCCTCCTGACAAGGGCTGACAACAGGGCTGTTTGTAACGTTGCCCCGGCCATAGGCGCAGCGGTTTTTCTTGTCTATGGTCGCAGACGATTCAATTATCAGGTTTTGTCCCGTCCATGCCCGAAATGCCCGTCGAAAAACTGACCGAACTGGAAGCGAAGGCCGAGCTTGATCGGTTGGCGCAAGCGATTGCGCATCATGACAGGCTCTATCACACCAATGACCGGCCGGAGATTTCGGATGCGGACTATGACGCGCTCAAGCGGCGCAATGATGCGATTGAGGAAAAATTCCCGCATCTCAAGCGCGCGGATAGTCCATCCGTGCGGGTTGGGGCGGCTCCGGCGTCCGGCTTTTCAACGATCACCCATGCCAAGCGGATGCTGTCGCTGGGCAACGCCTTTTCGGATGATGACGTGCGCGATTTTGTCGGAAGTGTGTATCGTTTTCTGGGACAATTGCCGGATAATTCCATCGCCTTTACGGCTGAACCCAAGATCGACGGTCTTTCGATGTCGATCCGCTATGAAAATGGCGTGATGGTCAGTGCTGCCACGCGTGGCGATGGCACAACGGGTGAAAACGTCACCGCCAATATCCGCACCATTGCCGAGATTCCAGATCGGCTTCCGGCAGATGCGCCGGAGGTGGTGGAAGTACGCGGCGAGGTCTATATGGCCAAGAGCGACTTTCTGGCGCTCAACGCGCAGATGGCGGCTGAAGGCAAGCAGACCTATGTCAATCCGCGCAACACAGCGGCTGGGTCGTTGCGCCAGCTCGATGCCAAGGTAACGGCCAGCCGCAAACTCCGATTTTTTGCCTATGCCTGGGGTGAAATGTCTGAAATGCCGACCGACACGCAATCGGGAATGGTGAATATATTCCGGCAATGGGGTTTTCCGGTCAATCCACTGACGCGCAAGGGCGAGAGCGCCGAAGAACTGATCGCCCATTATCGCGCTATCGGACTTGAGCGCGCCAATCTCGATTACGATATCGACGGCGTGGTCTACAAGGTTGACCGGCTCGATCTGCAAACCCGGCTCGGGTTTCGGTCGCGTAGCCCACGCTGGGCCATTGCGCATAAATTTCCGGCTGAGCAGGCAACGACGATTCTGCATGGTATCGATATTCAGGTCGGGCGCACGGGTGCCTTAACGCCGGTTGCACGGCTTGAACCGATCACGGTCGGCGGTGTGGTCGTGACGAACGCCACGCTGCACAATGAGGATTATATCAAGGGATTAGGCCCCAAGGGCGAATTGCTGCGCGAGGGGCGTGACATTCGTATTGGCGATACGGTGATCGTGCAGCGAGCGGGCGATGTCATCCCGCAGATCGTCGATGTGGTGCTGGAAAAGCGGCCCACCGATGCGGAGCCTTTTGATTTTCCACATATATGCCCTGTCTGCAAAAGCCACGCGGTGCGTGAGGAGGGCGAGGCGGTCTATCGCTGCACGGCGGGCCTGACCTGCCCGGCGCAGGCGGTTGAGCGCATCCGGCATTTTGTGTCACGCAATGCCTTCGATATTGAAGGGCTTGGCGAAAAACAGGTCGAATTCTTCTTTAATGCCGAAGATGATAGCCTCAAGATCAAATCGCCGGCGGATATTTTTACGCTGCAAAAGCGACAAGAGGCATCGCTCTTTAAAAAGCTTGAGAATATCGATGGTTTTGGCGCGACCTCTGTCAAAAAACTCTATGACGCCATCAATGCGCGGCGCGAGATTGCCTTGAGCCGTTTTCTCTATGCTCTTGGTATCCGTCATGTCGGCGAGGTCAATGCCAAGCGTTTCGCACGTGCCTATCTTTCCTATGCGGCTTTCGAGAAGGCGGCATTGGAAGCAACACCACCCAAGGAAGGCGACCGTACCGACAAGGGCAATGAGGCATGGCAGGAATTGGTTGCGGTCGAAGGCATCGGTTCGATTGTTGCGGAAGCGGTCATTGATTTTTATGCCGAGCCGCATAATCGCGAAGTGCTATCCGCACTGCTTGCGCAAGTGAAGCCGCTTGATGAGGCCGCGCGTGTTGCCACCGGCTCGCCGGTAGAGGGCAAGACAGTGGTGTTTACGGGAAGTCTGGAGCGCATGTCGCGCGATGAAGCCAAAGCCATGGCCGAACGCTTTGGTGCCAAGACGGCGGGGTCTGTCTCCAAGAAGACCGATCTGGTGGTCGCGGGGCCGGGTGCTGGCTCCAAGCTTAACAAAGCGACGGAACTCGGCATCGAAGTCATCAGTGAAGATGACTGGTTCGCGCTGGTTGGAGAAGGATGATGGCTGTGTTCAACGGATTTGGTGACAAGGCAATCCCGTTTCTCAAAGCACTCGATTTTCATCAGAACCGCGAATGGTTTTTGGAAAACAAGGCCCTGTTTGAAGAGCATCTGAAAAACCCGCTGGGGCTTTTGGTCGAAGAACTGACCGCTCGTTTCGAGGCTTTGGGCTTGCCTTTCCGGGGCGATCCGGTGAAATCGCAATTCCGTATCAAGCGCGATACGCGGTTTTCCAAGGACAAGGCGCCCTATAATCGGCATCTGTCGGCGTTGCTTTCGCAATCTGGCACAAAATGGGACGAAAGCGGCTGCTTTTATGTCTGTATAGGGCTTCCGGGTGTGCGTAATTGTTATGCGGGGGTTGCGTGGTGTGGGCCGAGGCCGGAACTTTTGCTAGCCATGCGCAAGGCCATCGTCGAAAAGCCGGATGAATTTCGCACTATCGTCAAAAAACTTGGCAAGAATGGCTTGAAGATTAGCGATCATGACCGGCTCAAGCGCAATCCGCGTGGTTTCGAGGCCGTGACGGAACCGGATTTGCAGGAAGCCATCCGCAACCGGCATTTCGCGGTGATGATGGATATCGATCCCGAAAGCATCACGCGTCCTGATCTTGCCGACCGGCTGGTCGATTTTGCCGAGCGCGCCCGCCCGCTTTTCGATTGGGCGAAGAAGATAGAAGCCACGGTGCCGCCAAAGGCGGCAACCAGTCTTGCAGATTGATTAGCTTTCAAATAGAGGCAGTTGCCGCTTCAAGCCATTGCAGTTCCTGACCATTCAGATGCTCTGAGAGCTTTGCACGCACCTCTTTATGGTAATCGTTGAGCCAGTCGATTTCTTCCTGTGTCAGCAGGCTCTTATCGATCAGGCGGTGATAAATCGGGCAGAAGGTAAGCGTTTCAAAGCCGAGCATCGGCAGATCACCGCCTTGCGGCACGTCTGCCTGCTTGACGATGATCAGGTTTTCGATGCGGATGCCGAAAGCACCGGGCCGGTAATAGCCGGGTTCATTCGACAGGATCATACCGGCCAGCAGTTCCTGCGCGCCGGTTCTGGCGATGCGCTGCGGGCCTTCATGCACCGCAAGATAGGAGCCGACGCCATGGCCAGTGCCGTGGGCGAAATCAAAACCTTCCTTCCATAGCGCAATACGCGCAAGTGCATCGATATCCTGACCGCGTGTGCCGACCGGAAAACGCGCCGTGGAAATGGCGATCATGCCCTTGAGGACCAGCGTGAACATATGACGGTGGTCTTGCGAAATGTCGCCGATGGCCAGCGTGCGGGTGATGTCGGTGGTGCCGTCGCGATATTGCGCGCCCGAATCAACCAGATAGAGATTGCCATTTTCAATTGTGCGGTTGGTTTCTTCATTGACGCGGTAATGCATGATCGCGCCATTGGGTCCCGCACAGGAAATGGTATCGAAGGAAATATCCTCGAGCGGCATCTGGAAATCCTGCCCGATTTTCGTGCGGCATTCCTCCAGCTTTTTCGCGGCGGTTATCTCATCGATGGAGCCGGGTTTTTGCGCGTCCAGCCATGACAGGAAATGCACCATGGCTACCCCGTCACGCTCATGGGCTGAGCGGGAACCGTCGAGTTCCGCCTTGTTCTTGACCGCCCGCGGAAGGCGGGCCGGGTCCTTGCCCTCGATCACATGACCGCCCGCTGCTTCGATGACGAGGCGCAGTTTTTCTGACGCCAGCACAGGATCGAGCAGGATGGTCTCGCCCTTGGCCGCGCGCGCGCTCAAATGGCCTTCCAGATCGGCTGGCGGCAGAAGTTTGGCCAGTTGCGTGAGATAGGCGCGGGGTTCAATAGTAAGCTTGCGTTCATCGATAAAAAGTTCCGGCTCACCCTGTGCCGGAATGATGGCAAAGCTCAATGGCAGTGGTGTGTTGGAGACGTCCTTGCCGCGAATATTGAACACCCATGCCACAGATGACGGGTCGGTCAGCACGGTTGCGCTGGCACCACTTTCGGCAACGGCAAGCTGCATCTCCCGGATTTTGTCGCGGGCCTCATGGCCGGAGAAGCGCGCCGGCTGGATGGTCACGGGTGCAAGCGGGGCCTCGGGCTGGTCTTCCCAGATGGCATCGACAAGATTGCCTGTGACCGGCACCAGCTTACCGCCCTGTTTTTGCATGGCGTCATACAGTGCGCGGGTTTCGGAAATGGTATGTAGCCATGGGTCAAAGCCGATGGTCAGCCCCTTGCCGTTTTGCGCAAGCCAGCTTGCGGGCGGATTGCTGACAAGGCTTTCATAGGAAAAAACAGCCGGATCAGTCTGGCTACGCACCTGCAATTCATAGCGCCCGTCGACAAAAATATGGGCGCTGTCTTTCAAAATGAGCGCCGCACCCGCCGAACCGGTAAAACCCGTGAGCCACGCAAGACGCTGGGCACGGGGCGGTACATATTCGCCCTGATGCTCGTCGGCACGCGGCACCAGAAAACCGTCGAGGCTCAGCTCAGCCATTTTTGCGCGCAGTTTTGCCACGCGCGGCCCACCATTGGCCGGATTGGTTGAAACGTCAAAAGTCTGAAAAGCCATGATGATCACTCGCAACAGGTGAAAATAAGAACGCCGGGGCAGCTTTATTTGAGGTGGATCGTAACCCAGCCTTCGCGATGCAGGGTTTTCTGATGGGTCAATCCTTGCTCTTGGTAGGCAGCAAGCACCGCATCGTGCTGGCTGTCAAGAATACCCGACAGGACGATGGAGCCACCTGACGCCAGATGCGCTTTCAGCGATGGCGCCAGTTCCATTAGCGGGTTGGCCAGAATATTGGCGACGATCAGGTCAAAGGGTGTGTAGGAGCGGAAAACCGGATGATCAAAACCTTCCGCCGTTGCGGTGACGATATGTTCGGCAACGCCATTCTTGGCGGCGTTTTCTGCCGCAACGGTGACGGCAATCGGGTCGATATCGGTTGCAAGCACCGGAATGGGGGCGAGCTTGGCGACGGCAATGGCTAGCACCGCGCTGCCGGTGCCAAGATCGAGCGCATTGGTCGGATGCTCGCTTTCAACAATTTCCGCGATCATTTCAAGGCAGCCTGCCGTGGTGCCGTGATGGCCGGTGCCGAAGGCAAGACCGGCGTCGATTTCAATCGGTATGTCATTGGGTTCGATCTTGTCGCGGTCATGTGAGCCGTGAACGAAGAAACGCCCCGCACGCACTGGCTTCAAGCCTTCCAGTGAATGGGTGACCCAATCGATATCGGGTAATTCCTCGCTCTCGAATTTGCCTGCACCCACGAGTGTATCAATGCGGGTTGCGACTTCTTCCAGTCCTTCTTCGATATAAACTGAAACCTCGAAGATTTCACGATCTTCATCGATTTCCGTAATGGCGACAGGAAAGCCGTCATCCTCGAAAGCCTGTTCGAGAATGCTATAGATGCGTTCGGCTTCAGCCTTGTCGCTTGAGAAGAAAAACCGTGATTGTGCCATAAGGGTAAATGCGCTCCAGATGTTCGAGAGCTTCTGTTTATCCTCTGGAGCACGTCGCGTCTATCTGGACACGGGGCTTCTGCGCTAAAATCTATTGCGGTTTTTGAACCGATGCAACGGATGTGCTTTTGGCCAGATTTTTCAGCTTCTGCAATGCTGTGTCTGAGTTTTCCTGATAGGCGATGGTGCCGCGGAAAAAACCGCCCTTATCAAGCAGGAAGACGGATGCCGTGTGGTCCATGGTGTAATCGCCGTCTTCCCCCGGCACTTTCTTGGCATAGACATGAAAGGACTTGACCATGGCCGCGATATTGTCCGGTGTGCCTGTGACGCCGATGATGTGCTTGGAGACATTGCCGACATAGGTCTTCATGATTTCCTGCGTGTCGCGCTCGGGATCGACGGTGATGTAATAGGCCTTGATGTTTTCGGCGTCTGCGCCGAGCTGGTTCAGCCAGCCGTCCAGTTCATAAAGGGTCGTCGGACATACATCCGGGCAATGGGTGAAGCCAAAGAAAAGCAGGGCAGGCGTGGCGCGCAGGTCATTTTCGGTAAAAGGCTGTCCATCCATCGTCACGAGATTGAAAGGACCACCGAAGGGTTCCTTGGCGGCTTGCCGGTCGCGGATCATATTGAAACCCGCAGCACCAATAAGCACAACGACGAAGGTTATGATGAAGATGGGCAGGATTTTTTTCATGTCCGCACTACCTGAATTTTCCTTTATGCCTTATCGCATGGAAAAGGCGGCGTTGAATTGTCATCATCCTGCGGCAAGGCAACGCATGGGACTGTGGCTGTCATCATGACGCAAATTTTGATCACAATACACAAATTTCAGAAAAGATTGAATAATTAAATCCGGCTTGTTTTTATTCGCTTTTTAGCTACACCATCATGTGTGAAGTTGAGGCCTGAATTTTTAAACTGCGGAGCCTCGCGTCAGGGTGCCCGTGACAGGATGATTAAGATGAAGATAGCCGGATTGTTCAAAGCAGTGTTTGTTTCCGCTCTGGTGCTGTCGAGTGCCGGCGCGCAGGCGCAGGACAAGACATGGACCAAGCTCACCATAGCCACGGAAGGTAGTTTTCCGCCCTATAATTTCACCAAACCGGACGGCGCGCTCGATGGTTATGAGGTGGACTTGTACAAGGATCTATGCGCTCGCATGAAGCTGGAATGCACCATGATCGCGCAGCCTTTCGACTCCATCATTCCGGCTCTGAATGCAGGAAAGTTCGATGCCATCATGGCGGGTCTGACCGCGACACCCAAGCGTGAGGAAAGCATCGACTTTTCCATTTCCTATGGGTTGACGCCGCAGACTTTTGCGACGCTGAAGGACAGCCCCTATGCCAAGCTGCCGCATACGGGTGAAACCCTCTATCTCGCCAAGGATGAAACCGCCACGCAAAAATGGGTGGAGGACGTTTCCGGCGAGATCAAAGGCAAGACAGTCGGCGTTCAGACGGCTTCGCTCGGCCTTTCGCTGCTGAATAAATATTTCGAGGATTCCATCGATATCCGCGAGTACAAAACCACCGATCAGCACGATCTGGATTTGAAATCGGGACGTGTCGATCTGATCGTCGCCTCGCTTGCTTATCTCAGTGATCTTGCCAAAAAGCCGGGTAATGATGAGATCGTCATGACAGGTCCCTTCTTCAAAGGTGGTATTCTGGGTCGGGGTGTTGCAGTCGGCCTGCGCAAGAATGATCTTGGGCTGAAAAAAATGTTCGATGAGGCGATTGACGCCGCAAAGGCCGATGGCACCATCAAGCGTCTTTCCGAAAAATGGTTCGGATTTGACGTAACCCCGTGATGGGACTGCGTTGGGCGTTGTTATGATTTACGGGCACGGCATTTGGACAAGATGCCGTGCCCCTATTGGTTTTGGCTATGGATCTTATGGTTGGAATGGCTGGTGGAGTTCTTGCGATGAGTGAAAATGAAGACCTGCGTTTCCAGAACAGCGAGCCGCGCATTCATTCGACCGCGCAGCTTAAATCCGTGA